>CANRHW010000075.1 GCA_947630525.1 uncultured Clostridia bacterium
AAATCACAGAAATAATATAGCATATTACTAAAATTATTTTAATAATCTCAATAGAGTTAAAATTTATGCCGGGATTTGCAAATCCATATTCTACATGCTCGGTGTTTAAAATGAACGACAAAATTACGCAAATGCAAAGCAGTATACAAAGAGCGAATTTTAATATCTTATTCATTTTAACGCCTCCAAAACAGCGGATTTATTTTTATAAGAGTAATTATTTTCAATAGTCGTTGCAGGCGTGCCGGTCACTTTTGCACTTCCGCCGTCTGCGCGGGATACAGGGGTTTAAGTCCCCTTGCGCTGTTCCAGCAGAACACCTTTACGGTTTTGGCTCCATCGGCCGGCAATATACATTTTCCGCCGCTGACGGTCCCCAACGCGGTCATACTCCCGTCATCAGAATATGCCGCCGCAGCAAGCAAAGCCATGGAGGGCAGATTGTCGGTCTCAACAGTGACAATAATATTCCCGGCCTGGTTGATAAACAGACTCTTTATTTTCACCGAAAGTCCCGGCTGGGAAATGTTATAATGCATTTCTCCGTGGAATAACTCGTTGGGGTCGTCGGGGTCCTCCTCAAGCTTTGCCCAATCTTCCGCATTCCCGCCGTAGTATATATCCTTTAGCGCGTTGCATCTGGAAAAGGCGTAAAGGCTAATATAGTTCACGCTGACGGGTATGTAGACGCTCTCGAGTTTTTGGCAATTCTCGAAGGAAGTGAATTCAATATTCTCAACGCCGTAAGGTATGACCACATTTACAAAATTACATCCTAAAAAAGCTCGTGTACCTATGCTCTTGACACCATTCGGTATGGTCACGCTTTCAAGCGCAGTATTGGCTAAAACTCCCTCTTTCAATTCCGTAATGCCGCTGCTCAAATGGACTTCGGACAAATTGCTGCATTTTACGAAAGTATATTCTCCAATGTCGGTAACACTGTCAGGAATATAGACGGAGGTCAGTTTTTGGCAGGATGAAAACGCATAATTGCCTATGGCGCCTACCGTGTCAGGGATAGATACGCTGCCCGCATTATGGCAGTACATAAAGGCGCACGAGCCGATGCCGGTCACTCCGGGCTCAATTACAATCCTGTGAATATACGGGCTTAGATTGTCAATATACCATGGGCTATGTACATCGGTTTCGGGGCCCATATCGTTTATCGGCCCCTCTCCGCTGACAGTGAGGGTGCAGTTGGCGTCCAGTCTCCATTTAACGTTGGGGCCGCACTCACCCTCGGCAATAGTGTCGCCGCTGCCGTCTTTCAGATGTAATATACCTTCAAACAGGGTAGGGTTGTTATCGTGCTCGGAATCAATGCCGCAAAACAGCTCATACTCAGTTCCTTCATAATACACATCCGCAACCGGTTTTTTATCTATGTAATGTTGGCAATGGAAAGCCCAATCAGCGATGACCTCAACACTTTTGGCGATAGTTATAGAGTTTACATTGTCACATTGGAAAAACGCCGAGCTGCCCACGGAAGTAACTCCCTCGCAAATAACGACAGCGTTGATATCCGACTGGTATTTGCCCCAAGGGGTTTTCTCTATGTAATAAAAATCTTCCATTTCGCCCTCGCCCTCAATGGTTATGGTTCCGTTTCTGTCGAGAGTCCAGGTCAGGTTGCCGCCATCTGCGCCGAATTTGCCGCCGGCGACCGTGGCCGCGCCGTAGGCCGGCAGTCCGGCCAGTATCATTGCCACGCAGAGCAAAAGGGTTAAAAGCTTCTTTTTCATAAATATACCTCCGTGTAAAATTAAAATTAACCGAATAAAGTGCGTCTATTAGTTTTTGTGAGTAGTGGGGGAGTGGCGAACCGCAACGCTGAATGTGCGACCGCAAAGCGGCTTTGAAATTTACCCCAAAAATTCTATCTCGGCGACAAGGTCATTTTCATCATATCGGAGACTTAGAAAACTATCTTTGTCTACTTTATCAGTCTGACCGTCACTGAAAGTAACATATTCGGAATAATAATAGGGGTAGTATTCGTTAATTCCTGTTGTCCGATATGCGCGCCCGATTAACGCCTCAACGCTTTTGCGCTCCATACCCAAATGTATGTTATTTTCGAGAAAAGGCTTTGACCGTATATCTTCGGGCATGGTCCATACCGAGGAAGTCCTTTTGGGCCGGCGGACGGCCAAATCTTTAAAGGACACATCTTCATACTGAGCATAAACATAACAATCTCCCTGCAAGGTATATTGATGCACCGAATACTTTAACCTGGCGTCGTAATCCTCCGGCCTGGGAAATTCCAAATACAGCATTTCACAAATCATTTCACAGGCCTGCGCCCGGGTAAGATACTGAGCCTTTGGAATTGTTTCTGTCCTGTAGCCAAAATCGTCCAAACTCAGACCGTATGCTTCCGAATTAAAGGAGTTGCCGTTAAACGCGGCTAAAATCAACTCCACCGCAAAATCCGTCGTTATACGTTCATAAAAATTGTCGCTTACAACCGAAAGCTGCTCCGGAGTGTACATACCTCCGCAAGTCCAGAGGACAAGTCGCTTCCATTTTTCAGCCTCGGTCTCGCCCTCTTTCAAATCATGGGTCATGACATAATGTTCCATATCATCATAAACTCCATTTCTCGCGTTAAATATTCTGCCGTTAATCGCGGCAAATTCGCCGTATGTTATATACCGCTCCGGGGCAAGAGAATTGCCGTCGCCGCGGACTATCCCGTTTGAATATAAAATGTCGATGGCGCTGCCGCTTCCCTCGGCAAAAACAGATGAAGAAAACGCAAACACTACGATAAACGCGATTATCAAGATTTGCTTGAATTTATACATGTGTTATCACTCCTTATAATAAAAATTTTTAAATACTTATTTAACTTTTTCATTTCTGTAGCTGCCCCTCGTTATTATGGTTCTTATATGCAAGATAATAATTGTAAACCGCTTCGCCATAGCGCAGGGGAGCGGCGAACAGCTCCGCTGAGTTATGATGTGGTTATTGGGGCACATAACCCGCCACATATTTTTCCATAAACAATTTTAATATGAGTACATACAATTCAATAGCCTTTCATCATCAATAGATAAAATTTCAGTAACATCTTCTAACGTATATCCCCCAAATTCATCTCCGGCTAAATATCTTCCTGCCATTGAATGGTAAAACACCTTGTATATTTCCCCCTCGGGGACATCGCTGCTAAAAGCAATTCTGACAACAGCGTCAATATAGTTTTCATTCAAACCTTCCCACTGTCCCCACACAGTATAAATGAACATATCCTTTTCCTCATCTGTTAATTCGACTAAAGCATGGACATATATACCCCAATCTGCCCAGTCACCCCATCCCTCAAAAGAATCGACAATGCTCCAGCCCTTTTTCTCCAGCTCGGCCTCGACATCACTGATTATTTTAGAGGAATTTTTGCGCCAAATATCTTCTTCTGTCTCGGTTTCCTGTTGAGGAAGTTTGTTTTCCTCAACGTCCAAAGGGACTGTTTCCTCTGGCGTACTTTCGCATTCTACATATTCGTCAGCGGTAGTGACAGAGTCTATGTCCGAAAACCTTACGCCGTCCGGCTGAAACGAGTAAACAAACAGTATGATACCAAGAATTACAAACAATATTGCTTTCATAGGTATTCTCCTTTACATTTTCCGGCGTAATATAAACACAGTATAATTTTATCATTATAACATACTTATGTCAAGTTATTTTTGGCGCGGCGGGCATAGGGCAAGTCCCGCACACAAAAAATGAATTTGCCTCGTGAGAAAACGAGAGCATTTTTAAGAAAATGCGAGAAAAAAGAAGTTTGAGCCCAGACGGCTGAATTTTTTCAAAAAAGGTATTGACAAAAGGAAAAGTTTGTATTATAATAACCGATGTTGAAAATAAAAATAAACAGGAGGTAATTTCCATGAAGAGCACTATGGAAAAGGCCGGTCAGGTTCAGAGAAAATGGTACATCATTGACGCCGCCGGCAAGAGCGTCGGCAGAGTTGCCGCCGCCGCCGCCAGCATTCTTCGCGGCAAAACCAAGCCCACCTATACTCCCCATGTGGACTGCGGCGACCATGTTATAGTTCTCAACTGTGATAAGGCCGTGTTTACGGGCAATAAGCTCAATCAGAAGACATATTACCGTCACAGCGGATGGGTTGGCGGCCTCAAAGCCGTTTCCGCCAAAGAAATGATGGAAAAACGCAGTGACCGCGCCATGTATATGGCTGTAAAGGGTATGCTGCCCGACACCACTATCGGCCGCGCCGCCCTTACCCGTCTTAGGGTGTACAAGGGCGCCGAACATCAGCAGCAAGCACAGCAGCCTGAGGTTTGGACTCAGGAGATAAAGTAAGGGAGGTTGAACTTAAATGGCAGTTACACAGTACTACGGCACAGGCAGAAGAAAAAAGTCTGTTGCGAGAGTTCGCCTTGTCCCCGGCAGCGGCGAAATTAAAATCAATAACAGGAGCATCGACGACTATTTTGGTCTCGAAACTCTGAAGGTTATTCTCCGTCAGCCCCTTGTGGCTACCAAAACCGAGGGTAGCTTCGACGTTCTTTGCAACGTAAAGGGCGGCGGCTTTACCGGCCAGGCCGGCGCTATCCGTCACGGTATCGCCAGAGCTCTGCTCAAAGTCGATGAAGAGGCTTATCGTCCAATACTTAAGCAGGCCGGATACCTCACCCGTGACCCCAGAATGAAGGAGAGAAAGAAATACGGTCTCAAAGCCGCCCGTCGCGCTCCCCAGTTCAGCAAGAGATAGTTTTTTATGTATATATACGCAAAGCCGCTCGTCAGGGCGGTTTTTGTGTTTGGCCCAAAACTTTTGGTCCAAAAATCTCCGGCTCGCGGCGCTGCATTTTATTGTATAAGCGGTATTGACAAGGGCCATAATTTATGGTAGACTTTGATTATAAACATTTGTATTGGAGGAAAAAAATGAAAGCGAAGGTTTATTTTACAAAAGAAATATCTCCGGAAAAAATTTTGGAGATGTATAAGCGGCTCGACGTCCGGCTCCCCGGCAAGGTGGCGGTCAAGGTTCATTCCGGCGAGGCGGGAAATCAGAATTTTCTTCGGCCGCAGCTTTGGAAACCTGTGGTCGATTACGTGAGCGGCACCGTGGTGGAATGCAATACCGCCTATGATGGGGAGCGCGACACCACCGAAAAGCATTTGCGCACCATAGCTTTCCACGGATGGAACGAATGCTTTGATTTTGATTTGATGGACGCCGAAGGCCCGGACATGGAATTAGATATACCGGGCGGCAAAGTGATAAAGAAAAACTATGTGGGCAAAAATCTTGCCAAATATGACTCGTTTTTAGTGCTTTCGCACTTCAAGGGCCATCCCATGGGCGGTTTCGGCGGGGCGCTTAAACAGCTTTCGATAGGCACGGCTTCATCCTTTGGCAAGGCCTATATCCATGGGGCGGGAGAGCCGGACAAGATATGGTCCTCCGATCACGACCGCTTCCTGGAGTCCATGGCCGACGCCGCGTCCTCCGTTGTGGATTATTTTAAGGGCAACTCGGCATATATAAATGTAATGATGAATATGTCCGTGGATTGCGATTGCTGCTCTGTGGCCGAGGACCCCTGTATGAGCGACATCGGCATTTTGGCGTCGCTTGACCCGGTGGCCATCGACCGGGCCTGCCTTGACCTGGTCTATGCCGCTAAGGACGATCCCGGCCAAGCGCACTTGTTAGAGCGCATTGAAAGCCGCAACGGCGCACACACCGTTTACGCCGCCGCCGCCCTTGGCGTTGGCAGTCTGGATTATGAGCTCATAGAGGTGTAGGGGCTGTAAAAAGTCGCGCAGACCGTTCAAGGGGCTGAAAGTCTTAATTTAATGCAAATTTATGTACTGAAAAATTATAAAATAAATAAAATAATAAATTAATGAAGAAAATTCGCCCTTACGAGCGAATTTTCTTATTTTTTATGCCCTTGAACTACGAACGAAAATAACCCTCGGCGACGTCGGGGCAAAGCCTGTCTTTGCTCCGACGCTTTTTCCTAAGAAAAAGGTCTTGCTGCCAACCTTTTGCGAGTTGGGCCCCCCACAAACAACTTTGTTGTTTGTGGGGAAAGGAGGAACAGCGATGTAACGCTTGTTCCGACGCCGATCTACGCGACTTTTTTACAGCCCCTCAAAGTCGAAACTCTTCGTCCTTGGTGAAGGCCTTTTCAAACTCGTCTCCGTCCAGCTTTTCATGCTCCATAAGAGCCTGCGCCACGTTTTCAAGCTTGGTCATATTGTCGCGGAGCAGCTGCTCGCAGCGATGGTAACATTCGTCTATGATACGCTTTATCTCCGCGTCGATTTGGGCGGCCACAGCCTCGCTGTAGTTGCGGCCCTCGCTGAAGTCGCGGCCAAGGAATACATTGTGGTTGCCGTCGTTGAAGCTCACATAACCCAGCTTTTCGCTCATGCCGTACTGCATCACCATCTTGCGCGCGGTGTTTGTGGCCTGGGTGAGATCGCTGGAAGCGCCGGTGTTAATCTCGCCGAACAGTATTTTTTCCGACGCGCGGCCTGCCAGCATAACGGTTATGTTGTCAAGCATGGTCTGTTCGTTGATGTAGGACTTATCCTGGTCGGGCAGGTTGAGAGTGAAGCCCCCGGCCCGTCCGCGTGGGATGATAGAAACCTGGTGTACCGGATCCTGAGTGGGCAGCAGCCGCGTGATGACGGCGTGGCCCGCCTCATGATAGGCGGTTTGTTTTTTATCCTTTTCCGTGTGCTTGCTGGATTTTTTCTCGGGCCCGATAACGGTTTTCAGCATTGCCTCGTCCATTTCGGCCATGGTTATTTTTGCCTTGCCGGCCCGAGCAGCCAGTATTGCCGCCTCGTTAAGAAGATTTTCAAGATCCGCGCCAGTAAAGCCGTAAGTGGTTTTTGCGATTTTTTCAAGCGAAACGCTTTCCTCGTCAATGGGCTTGTTTTTGGAATGAACTTTGAGTATGGCTTCGCGGCCCTTTTGGTCGGGATAGTTGACCACTACCTGACGGTCGAAGCGGCCTGGACGGAGCAGGGCCGGGTCAAGAATGTCGGGACGGTTGGTGGCTGCTATCATTATTATGCCCTCGTTGGGCGCGAAGCCGTCCATTTCAACCAAAAGCTGGTTCAGGGTCTGCTCGCGCTCGTCATGACCGCCGCCCAGGCCCGCGCCCCTCTGGCGGCCAACGGCGTCTATCTCGTCGATAAAGATTATGGCGGGCAGAGATTTTCTGGCCTGCTCAAAAAGGTCGCGGACGCGGCTGGCGCCAACGCCGACAAACATTTCAACAAAATCTGAGCCGGAAATGGAGAAGAAAGGCACTTTGGCCTCGCCGGCAATGGCTTTGGCCAGCAGGGTCTTGCCGGTGCCGGGAGGGCCCACCAGCAGCACGCCCTTGGGGATGCGGGCGCCA
>CANRHW010000076.1 GCA_947630525.1 uncultured Clostridia bacterium
TGACCGCCGGAGAGAGAGCCCGCCATGACGTCGAGCTTATCCTCCAGTCCGAGGCCAAGAGGGGCCAAAAGCTCCTTGTAGTGGTTAACCCGCCGACGGTTGACGCCGGGCGTAAGGCCGTAATGGCGGCCCTTGTTGTCGGCAAGAGAAAGATTTTCCAATATAGTCATGTTGGGCGAGGTGCCCTTTTGAGTGTCCTGAAACACCCGCCCGATGTGGCGGGCGCGGCGGTACTCGGTCATGTTGGTGATATCGCTGCCGCCCAGATATATTTTGCCCCTGTCGGGAAAAATGGTTCCGCAGATGAGGTTGAGAATGGTAGTCTTGCCGCTGCCGTTGCTGCCGATAACGGTGACGAACTGGCCCTTTGGCACGGAAAGGCTGAAATCTTCAAGCACCTTGGTTTCGTTGATAAGGCCGGGATTATAGGTCTTGCATATGTTTTCGAGTTTAAGCATCTTCCTTGCCTCCCCGGAATATTTTTGTGTTTACAATGAGTATGAGGAGGAACAGCGAAGCGGTAATCAGCTTCAGCAGCCGCGGGTCAAGGCCGAGGTACAGGGCGATGCTGATGCACAGATAATACACGATGCCGCCCACGATGACCTTGGAGGTGTCCTTGGCGAATTTTACTTTGCGCAGGATGGACAGGCCAATTATGACCGAGGCCAGGCCTATGACCATGGAGCCCGTGCCGGTGGACAGGTCAAAGTTCATGTTATACTGACAGAACAGTGAACCGCTGGTGGCCACAAGGCCGTTGGCAAGGGCCAGACCCAGCATTTTGACCTTGCCGCTGTCAACGTTTACGGATTTGACGAGCTGTTCGTTGGCGCCGCAGGCCCGAAGAATCATGCCGCTTTTTGTCTTCATATAAAGGTCGAAGAGCAGCTTGATGACGGCCACGCACAAAATCAGTATCACCAGCTTGCTGAACTTGGCGGGCAAAAGCTTGGCCAACTGACCGTTAAAGATAGTGCGGTTGGTGAAAAGGGCAATGTTGCTGCGCTTGGCGATAACGGCCAGATTGACGCTGTAAAGGGCCGTCATCATAAGTATGCCGCTGAGCAGGTTCGTGACCTTGAGCTTGACATGGATAAGGCCGGTGACGCAGCCCGCCGCCGCTCCCAGAGCAAAGGCAATGAACAGGCACAGCCATGGATTGACGCCCGCCACTATGCACACCGCGGTGATCGCGCCGCCCATGGGGAAGGTTCCGTCCACGGACAGGTCAGGGAAGTTGAGCACGCTGTAGCTTATGTACAGGCCCAGCGCCAAAACGGCGTAAACAAGCCCCATTTCCACGGCGCCCTGGAAAATATTAAGAAGATGTAGCCCCATATATCCGCCTCCTCTTGGTTTTCGTTTGCGTTAAAGGGCCGGGCTTTGCCCCTATGGTACAAAAAGTCCGGCACACACGCCCGGACTTTTTGTATGATTTATCGATGGGCCCCGGTAGGCCGGTTCCCATACAAGGGAAATACCGATTTTTACTGCTCGGTGTATTCGGCGCGGGCGGCCAGCTCTTCGGGAACGGTAATGCCCAGAGTGTCGGCCACGGCCTGATTTATGGTGAGCTTGCTTTCCGCCACGTACTCGCTGCCGATGGTGGA
The DNA here is from genome assembly GCA_947630525.1 of uncultured Clostridia bacterium. GTDB lineage: Bacteria > Bacillota > Clostridia > UMGS1883 > UMGS1883 > JAFLUQ01. The sequence continues at coordinate 1,614 of CANRHW010000076.1, forward strand.
AATGTCCACGCCGCTGAGCACCTTGGCGGCCATAGCACCGGTCTGCTTGCCAAGGGCCACGTAGTCAAGACCCTCGGAGGCAAGACAGCCGTTCTTTACCTGCTCTTCCTCGCTGCCGAATACGGGTATTTCGGCGGCGGAAGCCTTTTCGAGCACTACGGGGAGATTTTCAACTATGAGGTTGTCGGTCAGGTTCACTATGCAGCTCACCTGAGAGGCCAGCCTTTCGGCGGCCAGAGGAATTTCGTTGGCGGCGGTCACGCCGGAAGTAACTATCTCAACGCCGTAATCGGGCGCGGCGGCCTGATAAAGAGCAATCTGAGTTTCGCTGTTGGGCTCGCTGGTGTTGTAGAGGATACCGATGCTGGCGGCCTCGGGAAGCATAGCCTTGACAAGGTCAAGCTGCTTTTCAACGGGGATAAGGTCGCTTACGCCGGTAACGCCGTCGCCGGCCTGGCCCATTTCGGGCACGAGACCCGCGGCCACGGGATCGCTCACCGCGCAGAAGATAAGGGGAATGCCCGCATCCCTGCCGGCGCCGTAGCAGGCCATTGCGGAGGGAGTGGCAATCGCGCCCATAAGGTCAACGTCCTGAGCTACGAACTGCTGGGCGATGCTGGTGGCGATGTTGGTGTCGTTATTGGCGTTTTGGTAGATTATCTCCAGATTTTCGCCCTCAACATAGCCGGCCTCGGCCAGACCCTGGATAAAGCCCTCGCGGCAGTTGTCGAGAGACGCGTGCTGGGCTATCTGGGTTATGCCCACCTTGTAGGTCTTGGTCTCTTGGTCCTGAGACTGCTCCTGGCCCTGAGTTTCAGGGGCTTCAGGGGTCTTAGCGCCGTCGCCGCCGCAGGCGCCAAGGGCCAGCACAAGGGACAGGGCCGCCGCGGCAAATATACTTCTTTTTTTAGTTTTCATTGTTTATCAGCTCCTTTTCTTTCTATTTATAATACCACACGAACGTTTGAAATGCAAATGTTTTTTATGAAAATTTAAACAAAGCCTTTTTTCGATTTAAAAATTTAATAAAAACCGCAAAGATACTCTTGAAAAAAACGGGCCGCCGCGTTATAATTATATAGCGGTTTTATGTTGCCGCACTGTATTTATCTGATGTCGGGAGGGAAATTAAAATCAGGAAGCGGGCCGCGCCCGAAGCCTGATTGAGCATATATGGGAACTTTAGTCAACGCCGCCGCGATAATAGTGGGCTGCCTTATCGGCCTGCTTTTCAAGCGGCTCATATCCGAAAAGCTGAATAACGTCCTGATGCAGGCCTTGGCCCTGGCCACAATGGCCATGGGCCTTGTGGGCATAGTCCAGGGCGGCATGGAAATTACCGGCGGCGGCTTGGGCGGCCGCTATTCGCTGATAATGATACTCAGCCTTGTCATCGGCACGCTTATAGGCGAAGCCATAGATATCGACCGCAGGCTCAACAGCCTCGGCAAAATATTGGAGGCCCGGCTTTCGGCCGGGGCGAGCGGGGATTTCAGCCGGGGGTTCGTGACCGCCACGCTGACCGTCTGCGTCGGGGCAATGGCAATCGTGGGCGCACTTAACGACGGCCTGCGCCATGACCCCGCGCTGCTTTACGCTAAAAGCATACTGGACTTTACCATATGCGTGGTCTTTGCCTCCACCCTTGGGATAGGGGTAATGTTTTCCGCCGGGGCTCTGCTCCTGTATCAGGGCGGGATAACGGTCTTTGCCCGCTTTTTGGAGCCCCTGCTGCCGGAGGCGGTCGTGGCCCAGATGGGCTTTATCGGCAGCGTGCTCATACTGGGCATCGGCCTCAACTTTATATATCAGCCGCGCCTGCGGCTGGCGAATATGCTGCCGGCGGTGTTCGTTTCGCCGGTGTGGTACGGGATAGTTACCCTGGTTGAAAAATTTACATAAGCGAAAATCAGCAAAAGCCGGGAATGAGCGAGGTAATAAGCCGCTTGGACCGCTTGGGCCGCCCGTTCCCGATTATTTAGAGGGGGATATATATGTTTAATCGTTCATCTGGTGTGCTCATGCACATCTCGTCCCTGCCGGGGAAATACGGCGTCGGCAACTTGGGCGCGGCGGCCCGGGATTTTGCCGACCGATTGTCGGAGATGGGCTTTTCCGCCTGGCAGATATTGCCCGTTGGGCCGACCGACGCTTTCAATTCGCCCTATGCCAGTCTCAGCGCCTTTGCGGGCAATCCGGCGTTTATCGACCCGGAGCAGCTTTTTGAGGCCGGACTGCTGACGGCGGAGGAGCTCAAGGCCTGCGAGGTTGACAGCCCCTACCGGGCCGACTACGCCGCCGTGGACAAATGGCTCATGCCAACCCTGCGCAGGGCCTTTAGCCGTGCGGACGACGAGCTGATGAAAAAGGTTCGCTCCTTTGCGAAAAAAAGTCATTGGCTGCCGGACTACGCCCTGTTCCGGGCCATTAAGGCGCAGGACCCCGACACGCCGTGGGATAAGTGGGAACCCGGACTGAAGCTTAGGGAAAAATCCGCCCTTGCAAAGGCAAAAAAGGAGCTGGCCGAGGACATTGACTTTTACTGCTTTGTCCAGTACCAGTTTTACACCCAGTGGGCGGAGCTGAAAAAATACGTCAATTCCAAGGGCATCAGCCTTATCGGCGATATGCCCATATATCTGAGCCTTGACAGCGCGGATATATGGGCCGAGCCGGGGCTTTTCGACCTGGACGAGGACCTTTGCCAAAAGAGCTGCGCCGGAGTTCCGCCGGACTATTTCAGCGAGGAGGGGCAGCGCTGGGGCAATCCCCTTTACAACTGGGAGGCCATGAAGGCCGACGGCTACGGCTGGTGGATAAGGCGCATAGAAAACTCGCTGCGGCTTTACGACGCGGTGCGCATCGACCACTTCCGGGGATTTTCCTCTTATTGGGAGGTTCCGGCCGGCAAAAGCGCAAAATTCGGCCGGTGGCGCAAGGGCCCGGGCATGGACCTTTTCGGCGCCCTTAACAAGGCCCATCCCGGCGCGGCCATAATTGCCGAGGACCTGGGCGACATAGACGACGATGTTCGCAGACTGGTTCGGGACAGCGGATTTCCGGGCATGGCGGTGCTGCAATTTGCCTTTATCGAAACCGGCGACAATGTGCACCTGCCCCACAATCACACCAAAAACACCGTTGCCTATACCGGCACCCACGATAACGACACCCTCATGGGCTGGCTTTGGTCCGACGACCAAAACCGCCAATACGCCTTGGACTACTGCGGCTTTGAGGGCGACTGGGGCCAGGGCGGGCCGAAAAGCCCGGTCATTCGGTCAATGGTGCGCACCCTCTGGCGCAGCGGGGCCATACTTACCATTCTGCCCATCCAAGACCTGTGCGGCTTCGGCGGCGACTGCCGCATGAATTTGCCCGGCGTGGCCGACGGCAACTGGAGCTTCCGGGTGACGAAGGAGGCCCTGAACCAGATTGACGCCCGCTGGATAAGGGGGATGAACGAGCTTTACAGGCGGAATAACGCCTTATTGAGGTAACTTATTGAAATAAACATGGAACGGCGAGGAAATCCGCCGTCCCCAAAAAGGGAGATGTTGCCTGTGACCGAGGAAGCCAAGCGCGTGGCCCTCATCGGTATAGTTGTGGAAAATCCGGCCGCGGTGGAGCGGATGAACGCCATCCTTCACGATTACCGGGAATACATAATCGGCCGCATGGGCCTGCCCTACCGTGAAAAGGGCGTCAGCATAATCAGCGTGGCCGTGGACGCGCCGGCCGGCGTTATCAGCGCTCTCAGCGGCAAAATAGGCCGCCTTGAAGGCGTGGCCGCAAAGACGGTATATTCCAGCGTTTAATTGTTTAGCATACTAAAAATGTTAATAAAATGTTCATGTATTCAATATAGTATTTTAACATAAAAGTATTATCATGGCTTTAAAATTCAAAACAGGAGGTCTTATAATGGCGGAAAAAGAAAATCAGGCGCCCCAGGGCCCGCAGGACGGAACCGGTGCGCCCCAGGAGGAAAAGCTCCCGCCGGTCTTTAAAAAGAAGAAAAAAAGTATTTTTAAAAACAAATGGTTCAAGCGGGGGCTTATAGTACTTATTATCGCCGCCCTTGTGGGAGGCTATTTCGTTTATAAAAATATTAAGAAAAAAAGGGAAGAGGCCGCCTCGGCCACCAGCAATACCGCGGTGGTCACCCGGGGCGACATCACCGTTAAGATAACCGGCTCGGGCACGGTGGAGCCCATCGAAATTTACAATATCGTCCCAACCGTAAGGGGTAATATCGACGCTTCGTATTACGAGGAGGGCGATTATGTCGAAGAGGACGCCGTTCTTTACAAGTTTGAGAGCACTCAGGCGGACAACGCAATCAAAACGGCGGAAAACGCCATCAAAACCGCACAGAACAATGTGGCCAGCGCCGAAAACCGCGTTGACCAGGCCCGGACGGCCCTTTCTAACCGGGCCGACGACGTGCAAAAGGCCCGCGACAACATTGCCAAGCTCACCCTTTACGCCAATTCGACCGGCAGGGTCAGCGACATGGCTTTGACCGTGGGCAACGACGCAGGCGGCCGCATCTGCACCATTACCGACACCAACACCCTTTTGGTGAAAATTCCTTTCAACGCCGCCCAGTTTAGGGAGATAAGCGTGGGCGACAGCGCCTCCGTCAGCATTGAAAAATATATGCGCACCGTGGGGGCGCGGGTCGTGCGCAAATACGGCGCCGCCTCTACCGGCGCCGACGGCAGCGTGGTCTACGACGTGGAGCTTCAGCTTGACGGCGGCATCGAGCTGCCGGCGGGCACCTACGTTACGGCTACGGTCAACGCCGCCTCCGGCGCGCTGACCTCCTCGCTGGCGGGGACGGTCTACTATCCCGACCCCACGGCGGTCAATGCCGAGGTCAACGGCAAGGTCAAGGAAATACGGGTCAAAAACGGCGACTGGGTGCAGAACGGTCAGGTTATCGCCGTGCTTGAAAGCACCGACCTCCAAGACGCGCTCAAAACGGCCAATCAGAATTACACCACCGCCCAAACCAGCCTGCAGGAGGCTCAGAATAGCTATCAGGACGCGCTCACAAGCCTTGAAAACGCCCAGACCAATCTTGTCGACCGGCGCAAGGACGCGGAGGATTATACCATAACCGCGCCCATCAGCGGCGTTGTTATGAGCAAGAGCTATAAGGCCGGCGACACCATCGACGGTACCAGCACGGCCACCCTTATGACCATAGCGGACATGAGCAAAATGAAGTTCACTATCTATGTTGACGAGCTTGACATCGCCAGCATAGCTATGGGTCAGGAGGTAGAGGTCACCAGCGACGCCCTTGAAGGCGTGGAGCTGCTGGGCATCATAACTAATATTTCCAAGCTGGGCACCGCCCAAAACGGCGTTACAAATTACCCCGTGGAGGTTACTATCGACGAGCCCGGCGACCTGATGAGCGGAATGAACGTCAGCGCCGAGATAATAGTGGGCGAGGCCCAAAACGCCATTCTTGTTCCCGTAACGGCGGTCAGCTACTTTGCGGGCAAGCGCTACGTGACCGTTGTCGGCCAGGTGAGCGGCGCCGAAAGTATGGGCAGCCGCCGCGGACGGCCTGACGGCCAGACCGGCGAAGCCCCCGAGACGGAGGAGGCTCCCGAGACCGGCGAGGCTCCCGAAGCTTCGGAAACTGCCGGGGCTCAGGCCTCCGGTTCCGTGCCCATGGCCGGCATTAGCGGCGCTCGCGGCGGCTCCGGCAGGGGCGGCTCCGACGACGGCAGTTCTGTCGATGGCAGTTCCGCCGATGACAG
>CANRHW010000077.1 GCA_947630525.1 uncultured Clostridia bacterium
ACCGATGCAATTGTTGACGGCGAGTTTACATGGACAAATCCCAACGCAACTTATAGTGAAGCCAATGCCTATCAGGCGGAGTATAAGTTCACTCCGAAGGACACGACAAACTATTCTTCCGTTACCGATACGGTTAGGATAATTGTTTCGGATAAAACACCTACCGATATTTTGCCTTCCGGCGACCTTCATCCCACGTATGACGGAACCCCCAAGGCCGTGACCTTTACCCAGAGCCGCGAGGGTGAGCTCCGCGTTACCTATGCGCCCGAGGGCAGCGAAGAAAGAGTAGAGGAACCGCCCGTAGATGCCGGAACCTACAGCGTACGCGCTTATCTTGAAGCGACTGACGAGTACGCTCCCGGCCTTGCGGAGGCCACTCTGACCATTCTTCCATTGGCTGTTGTTCCGGATTTCACCGGCCTTAAAGTGGAAACAAAGGTCTATGACGGAACTGCGGCCGCTGCGTTCACAGGCGGCGTAACCGTTGGCAATCTTGTTAATGGCGACGAAGTTTCGATACCTGCAAGTTCCGTTACGGCCGTGTTTGAGAACGCCCAGGCCGGAGAGAAAAATGTGACCGTGACCGTTGCGGCCGGCGGCCTAACGGGTGCGGACGCTGGAAACTACACTCTTGCTGCTTGCACGCATCATACCGTTGCAAGTATTGAAAAGAGAGTCATCGACATTGTGGCCTCCGCCGAAAAGGAGTTCGGCCAAACGATAACTCTTACAAATGACAATTTTGAGGTAAATTCGTTAACGCCTCTTGTCGGCGGCGAGACAAAGGCCGAGCTTTATGCGGAGCTGACCAGCGACGGAACCAAAGCCGACGCCGCGGCAGGCACATATTCCATAACTGCCGCCTCTCTCGCCACCTCCAACTACGAGATTGGCGCCGTTACCGGCAATGTCACTGTAGCGAAGGCCACTCCCGCCATGATCAGTGTAAGCGCCGGCAACGGGCTCACAGGCAATAAGCTCAGCACCGTTACCAGCCTCAACGGCACATTTGAAAATCCCCACAGCCATAATGCGGTAGACGGTACGCTTATCTGGGCGCGGCCCGATGAAATTCTCAGCGCCGGCAATCACAGCTATGGCTGGGTATTCACTCCCGCTGACGCGGAAAATTATAAATCGCCGGTTACGGGTTATGTCACGGTCAACGCCATTGACAAAGCTCCGGCCAAGATCGATATTGCCGAGCCGGCCAGTCTTGTTTATGACGGCACGCCTAAGACAGTAACGGCTTCTACCGATGCTGTCGGCGTTGTGCCCACGGTCGAATACAGACGTCACAGCGTTGACGTGCAGGCCGGAGTAATGATTATGTCCGTTGCCGACGAGGCCGCCCCCGCCGACGAATGGACGCAAAACGCTCCCGTTGACGCGGGAACCTATGATTTCCGCATAAGCGTGGGCGAGACTGAAAAGCTTGGCGCAAATAAAGTCACCGGCACCTTGGTCATTTCCAAAGCGGCGCCCAAGGGTAGCGTTACCGCCGCCGCTGTTGAGGAGGGTTCTTTCCTTTCCGAATCTGCTCTCAGTCACAGCTTTGTGGCCGTTGACGGCAAGACCGCTCTGGAGGGCTCGCTTACATGGAATAAGGTCGGGGACATTGATCCCGAACTTGTACTTGTAGTTGCAGGTACGAGCTACGGCTGGACCTTTGCGCCCGCCGACGCCAACTATGAAACCGTGAGCGGCACTGCCGGAATCGGGCTCACACCCAATATGCGGGTTCCCGAGGCTGTTGTATACAATATCCCCGGCATGGATTACGCCTATGTAAACGTTGACGGGGTTAAGGTTCAGGAGGGCGACAGCATTACCTTCTACGCCGATAAGGATAAGACGGATCCCGTCAGCGAAACGGTGCTTATTCCCAAGGGCTTTTCCGGCCAGTACAAGATACTTCTCGATGATGACGCCCTCACCGCCGAAGCCGGAGTAATATACGTATGCATCGGTTCCTCCAGGGCTGTTGGCGAGGCGGCTTATAAGGCCGAGGTCGGCTTTAAGCTCGATACGGACAATCTGCTCATAGCTCTCGGCGACAGCGCTGCCGTTGAGGTCGGTATTTCCGATCAGAGCTATGAGACGGACAGTGTTGACTGGTCTTTGACCGATACTTCCGTAGCGGCTGTGACTCCCGGCCAGAGCGGTGCTTCGGCCTTGGTTAACGGCATATCCTCCGGTTATTCGGCCCTCACAGTGACCGTTACCTTTAAGCATCCCGATCCCGCTTCTGCAGAAAAGATTGTACTGGGCAAAGAGGTTGCCGTACGCGTTAAGGCTATGCCTTTTGTCACCGGTCAGACCTATTCCGGCGGCAAGGTAAGCTTCACCCTCGTGGACGCCGATGGCCTTACCTCCGTTGACGCTTATGTTGCAGAATATAAGGACGGCGAACTTCTTGGCGTAAAGAGCGAAAAGAATATTGCGACAAACAGCCGGGAGGTTGAGGTTGAGATGACGTATCAGCGTAAGGCTGAGGATTCCAAGCTCGTTATCCTTGTGTGGAACAACATGGATCCCGTTACTGCAGCAGCGGAAATAAAGTAATAGAATCCGCACTGCAAGGGGCCGACAAAAAATCGCACAGAATGGACGAAAATCAGCTTGCACAGGCGGCAGAAAAACAGGCAAAGCCTGCCTGCCGCCGAGCAAGCCCTCCCGACGGCGTACATAGGTACGCCGAGGGTGATTTTCGTTCGTAGTTCAAGGGCATAAAAAAAATAAGAAAATTCGCTCGTAAGGGCGAATTTTCTACATTAATATATTATTTTAATTTATGTTGACTGACTGTATAATTCTCAAATTTACCTTAAGCCTTTCAGCCCTTGAACGATCTGTGCCATTTCTTCGGCCCCTTATACTCTATATAAAAATCCGTTTTTCAAGTCCTGAGCGGCCATTTGCTTTGCCCGGTAGTGCAGCTTTTTGCCGGTAAGATTAAGGGGTATTTCGTTGATAAAGCGGTAATACCGTGGTCGCTTGTAGTTGGCGATCATTGGGCTGTCTTTGCAGTATTCGTCAAGCTCCTCGCAGGTCAGGCTGTCATCGGAGCGGACAACATAGGCGGTGACAATTTCGCCCCGAACCTTGTCGGGCGCGGCGGTGACGATGCAATCTTTCACCTTGGGGTGAGAGTTGAGCACCTCCTCGACCTGAGTCGGATAAATATTTTCACCGGAGGATATTATCATATCGTCCTTGCGGCCCACTATGGTTACATAGCGGTCTCCGTTCCACACAGCGAGGTCGTTTGTGTATATAAAGCCCTTGTGGAATTTGGCTTCGGTCTCGGCCTCGTTGTTGTAATAGGCGTAAGGCGACTTGGCCGGGGATTTTATTATTACCTCGCCGACCTCATTGTTGTCCTGCTGCGCAAGCTCGTCCGGCTCGCCCCGGCGGTCCTCAAACAGCCTTATGACGCGCACCTCGTCGTCCACGCAGGAGCCGCCGGCCGTGCCGGCATATTCCGGCAGGTCGAAAGGCCGTAAAAAGGTATTCCAGAATGTCTCCGTCGTGCCGTAGCCATTGAAGATATTGGGCGTAAGCACCTTTTGGTACCTGATACAAGCCGCCCGCTCAAGGGCGCTGCCCATGGTCACTATGCCGCGCAGGGAGCTGAGGTCCCAGCCGCCCTGTTCCTGTGCGTCTGCCAATGCGTCAAGGACGGTCGGTACGCCTATGACGTAGGTGATACCGAACTTTTCCACATTTTCCAGACACTTATGGGCGTTGAACTTCCGGGCGACATACATTGTGCCGCCGGCGTACAAGGTCGGGCAGGGGCCGGCGCAGTGCAGGCCGCCCCGGTGGAACCAGGGGGTAGTGTTCATCGTTTTGTCCGTGTGGTTCATGGGGAAGTGTATCATTACGTCGTGGGCGGAAAGCACCTCGTTCAAGCTTGTCAGGGGAACGCCCTTCATCCGCCCGGTAGTGCCGGATGTATAAAGCCGGGTGGTTTCGTCATAGACATTTAGGTTATAGGAAAGCGCCGGTTCGCCGTCCGGCCGTGAGGCGGTGTACTCCGCGTACGAAATAACGCCGCCGGGCAGCTCCCCGCCGTCCGTCATAATAAGCCGCCTCGGCTTGTGGGCGGCCATTTCCACCGCGGCTACTATTTCGTCCCGGTGCTCGGCCTCAAAAATCAGCACGGCGGGCTTTGAATCGTCGATGTTCGACGCTATTTCTCCGGAACTGAGCCGGTAGTTGATGGGGCAGTTGACAACGCCCAGCTTGTGGGCGGCCACGTAGGTAAAGACAAAAACCGGGCAGTTAAGCAGCTGGTACATCACCACGTCGCCCTTTGTAATGCCGTCGGCGCTAAGCGCCGCCGCAAGGCGATTGGCCTCGCCGTTCAATTCGGAATAGGTCCATTCCTCGCCGGTGTCAAGACAATACATGGCGGACTTTTCGCCAAACCGGCGCACATTGCGCATAAAGCCCTCGGCCCAGGTGTACTCCCTTTCAAAGATAGCGCGAAAACTTTCCATATATATCCTCTCCTTTCTTTCAATTATATCACAGTGTTTAACAAAATGCAAACATAAAATCGCCGAAATATGAATATAAAAAAATTTTTTTAACAATGCCGCCGTACTTGACAAGCCGCCGCAGTTAAATTATAATAATATCCGGGAGATGACATTGATGACATTAAAAGAGCTTGAAATTGGAAAGACGGGCGTCATTACCGCAGTCGGCGGCGAGGGGGCGCTTAGGCAGCACTTCCTTGATATGGGCGTTATTCCCACCGCCGAGGTGGAGGTCGTGAAATACGCTCCAATGGGCGACCCGATGGAGCTGCGTATCCACGGCTATCAGCTTACGCTCAGATTGGCGGACGCGGAAAAAATACAGGTGAAAGAAACGGCAAGGCGTAGCATTGTCAGTCCGGCGTCGATGGTGCGGCGGGGCGAAAGCGCCCACCCCGGTCTTGGCGAGGACGGACGTTACCACGTTAAGGCAGACGAGCATCCGCTGCCGGAGGGAACGGTGCTTACCTTTGCGCTGGCAGGCAATCAGAACTGCGGCAAAACCACCCTGTTCAATCAGCTCACCGGCGCAAATCAGCACGTGGGCAACTTCCCGGGAGTCACGGTGGACCGCAAAAGCGGCGCGGTCAAGGGTCACCCCGACACCGAGGTGACAGACCTGCCGGGCATTTATTCCCTTTCTCCCTACAGCAACGAGGAAATAGTTTCCCGCCGGTTCATACTGGATGAAAAGCCCACCGGCATAATAAATATAGTGGACGCAACAAATATTGAACGCAACCTATATCTTACCATGCAGCTTATGGAGCTGGACGTGCCCATGGTGCTGGCCCTAAATATGATGGACGAAATGCGCGGCAACGGCGGCAGTATACGCATAAACGAAATGGAGGAGCTGCTTGGCATACCCGTAGTGCCCATTTCGGCTGCGAAAAACGAGGGCATAGACGAGCTTGTGAGCCACGCCTTACATATAGCCCGCTATCAGGAACGGCCTGGCCGCAACGATTTCTGCGGCAAGGACGAATACGGCGGGGCGGTGCACCGCTGCATACACGGCATAATGCATCTTATCGAGGACCATGCCGCGGCCGCCGGGATACCGGTGCGGTTTGCCGCCGGCAAGCTTATCGAGGGCGACAAAATGGTGCTCGACGCTCTTGGTCTTACCCAAAACGAAAAGGAAATGCTCGAACATATAATTTGTCAAATGGAGGAGGAGCGCGGGCTGGACCGGGCCGCCGCCATTGCGGATATGCGGTTTTCGTTTATACAAAGGCTCTGTGAAAGCACGGTGGTGAAGCCCCGTGAAAGTAAGGAGCGCCAGCGCAGCCGCCGCCTTGACAAAATACTTACCGGCAAATACACGGCTTTTCCGGCCTTTGTTGGGATAATGGCGCTGGTGTTTTGGCTGACGTTTAACGTGGTTGGGGCCTGGCTCCAGGGCCTGCTCGAAACCGGCATTGGCCGCCTGACCGACCTGTGCGACGTCGCGCTGACCTCCGCCAGAGTTAACCCGGTGCTGCACTCGCTTATCATAGACGGTATTTTTACCGGCGTGGGGAGTGTGTTGAGCTTTGTGCCCATAATTGTCGTGCTGTTTTTCTTCCTTTCCCTTTTGGAGGACAGCGGCTACATGGCCCGGGTGGCCTTTGTAATGGATAAACTCCTGCGCAAGATTGGTCTTTCCGGCCGCAGCATAGTACCCATGCTGGTGGGCTTCGGCTGTACTGTGCCCGGCGTAATGGCCAGCCGCACCCTGCCGTCCCAGCGGGACAGAAAAATGACCATTCTGCTTACGCCCTTTATGAGCTGCACCGCCAAGCTGCCTATCTACGGCTTTTTCACGGCGGCGTTTTTCCCGGGCAGGGGAGGGCTGGTAATGGTGTTGCTGTATCTGGGCGGTATAGCGGCGGCAATTTTGGTGGCGCTCGTTTCGAAAAGCACGGTTTTCCGCGGCGAGGCGGTGCCCTTTGTAATGGAGCTCCCGAACTACCGGCTGCCCGGGGCGAAGAACGTTGCCCGGCTTTTGTGGGACAAGGCCAAGGACTTTTTGCAGCGGGCCTTTACGGTAATCTTCCTCGCGACTATCGTCGTATGGTTCCTGCGGACCTTTGACTTCGGCCTTAACATCGTTGTGGATTCACGCAGCAGCATTCTTGCGGTGATAGCCGGGGCAATAGCGCCGCTGTTTGCCCCGCTTGGCTTTGGCGACTGGCGCATATCCACGGCCCTCATAACCGGCCTGATGGCAAAGGAGAGCGTTGTGTCCACCCTGACGGTTCTGTTTGGCAGCAATGTGACCCTGGCCGGCATACTCACGCCGGTGTCGGCGGCGGCCCTGTTGGTGTTCTGCCTGCTGTACACACCCTGCGTGGCGGCGGTTGCGGCGATTCGCCGTGAGCTTGGCCGCAAATGGACCTTTGCCGTTGTCGTGGGCCAGTGCGCCATTGCGTGGATAGGAGCCTTTTTTGTCTATATCGTTGGGAATATTATATTTTGAATAAAAGCGCCGTAAAAAATGACGCAGACCGTTCAAGGGCTGATACTAATCCCTAATTAAAACATCCAACAATCCAACTATGTGCGGTGATGCTGTGAATAGTATCGGCGGATAGATTGCGGATGATATCGCAGAGCCTATCCACAACTTTTTCCTATGTCTGAAAGACCTCATTATGGAAATCTCTGGCGCATAGTTCCTTTCATTGGACAATGAACCTCCACCCATGCATAAAATGGATTCAACCATTTGTAAAAAAGAAAGCTTATAGTTTCTAAAAAATGATGTGACCCCAAAAAGTTAGACTTTTCATAGCGTAGTAGTTTTGCTGACTGCTACGCTATTTTTTATGCAGCCAA
>CANRHW010000078.1 GCA_947630525.1 uncultured Clostridia bacterium
GGGTTTGAAAACAAGGACGGCGGCGTTGAGTTTTACTTTATCATTTGATGCGACAGAGGTGCGGTTTTGAATACTGAAATAATAAAAATTGATCCGAACGATATTGACGCTTCGCTCATTGACAGGGCGGCGGAGGTGATACGCCGGGGCGGGCTTGTGGTGTTCCCCACGGAGACAGTTTACGGCTTGGGGGCGAATACCTTTGCCCCGGAGGCCGTTGCCAAAATTTATGCCGCCAAGGGCCGCCCGGCGGACAATCCGCTGATATCCCATATCTGCTCCATAGAGCAGGTTGACCTTTTGGCGCGGGAGGTTCCGGCTGCGGCTTATAGGTTGATGGAAAGGTTCTGGGGAGGCCCGCTTACGATTATATTGAAACGTAAAGCCTCGGTGCCCGATATTGTTTCGGCCGGACTGGACACGGTAAGTATTCGTATGCCCAGCCACAGCGTGGCCTATGAACTCATACGCCGGAGCGGAGTGCCCATTGCCGCTCCCAGCGCAAATCTCAGCGGCAGTCCCAGTCCTACTACCGCCCGTCACGCCGCCGCTGATATGACGGGCCGGGCGGATATGATAATCGATGGGGGAGACAGTCTTATAGGCGTGGAATCCACCGTTGTGGACCTGACCGGCCTATCGCCGGTGATACTGCGCCCCGGCGCCGTCACCGCAGAGGATATAGCTTCTGTCACCGGCAGCTGCGCTTATGGCGGCGACTATGCCAACGCCCCCAAATGCCCGGGCATGAAGTACACTCACTACAGCCCGCGGGCCGACGTTTGGGCCGTGAATGATATATCAAATATCAAAAATGACGAAAATTCAGTCATATTGACCTATGGTGAAAATATGGGCGGCGGAGCTTTTTATGCCGGAAAGACCGTCGAGGACTATGCCGCGAAGCTGTTTTACTTCCTGCGCAGGGCCGACGAAGAGGGCTATAAGACAGTCTACGCCAGGCTGCCCGACGAGACCGGCATAGGGATAGCGGTGCGGAACCGGCTCCTTAAGTCGGCCGGAGGTAAGGTAATATGATACGGCCCGCGGAAAGGCGCGACCTTGAACGGGTCCTTGAAATTGAACGGGGGTCTTTTGACGACCCCTGGACCGGGCAGGCCTTCGAGGCCTTCCTCGGCCAACCGGCGGTGCGTTTCGCCGTGGCGGACGAGGGCGCCGTTGACGGGTATATTATATATTCTCTTGTGTGCGGCGAGGCCGAAATATACAACATCGCCGTCGCCCCCGAAAGCCGCCGCCGGGGCCTTGGCCGGGAACTGCTCGGCGCGGCTCTCGAAAATGCCGGCACGGCTTTTCTCGACGTGCGGGCGGGGAACCTGCCCGCCATAGCTTTGTACAGGGGCTTTGGCTTTAAGGAAATCGGCCTGAGAAAAAAATATTATGGAAACGGCGATGACGCCGTACTGATGAAATGGAGCAGATAGCATGGCATTGATATTAGGCATTGAAACCTCCTGCGACGAGACGGCGGCCTCCGTGACCCGCGATGGGCGGGAGGTGCTGTCCAACGTCATATATACGCAAATTGCCCTGCATGAGGTCTACGGCGGCGTCGTGCCGGAAATAGCCTCGCGCAAGCATATCGACAAAATCATTTACGTTATTGACGCGGCTATAAAGGAAGCCGGCATTGGCAAAAGCGAGCTCGACGCCGTGGCGGTGACCTACAATCCCGGCCTGGTGGGCGCTCTTTTGGTTGGCGTATCGGTGGCCAAGGCCTTGGCTTACGGTTTGAATATACCTTTGGTGCCGGTCAATCATATTCAGGGTCATATCGCCGCCAACTACATTGCGCATCCCGAGCTGGAACCCCCGTTTGTTTGCCTTGTGGCGTCGGGCGGGCACAGTCATATACTCCATGTTAAGGACTATCATGAGTTTGAAATTTTGGGCGCAACCACTGACGACGCCGCCGGCGAGGCTTTTGACAAGGTTGCCCGCGTGCTGGACCTGGGGTATCCCGGCGGGCCTAAAATCAACGCCCTTGCCAAAGACGGCGACCCCGGGGCGATAGCTTTTCCAAGGCCGCGTCACGGCTTTGATTTCAGCTTCAGCGGTCTAAAGACGGCTGTCATTAACTATGTCCACAACGCCCGGCAAAAGGGCGAAGAAATAAATCGCGCCGACATTGCCGCCTCATTCCAGCAGGCGGTGGTGGATGTGCTGGTGGAAAACACTGTCGGCGCGGCCAAAAAGGCCGGCTGCAAAACCGTTTGCCTTGCGGGGGGCGTGGCCGCCAACACGGCTTTGCGCTCAGGACTGGCCGCGGCGGCAAAGGATAACGGCATGAGTATGTACTGCCCGCCGGTCGAGCTTTGTACGGACAACGGAGCAATGATATCCTGTGCCGGATATCTCAATTACATTGCCGGTATGAGGGCGGATTTGGCGCTGAATGCCGAACCGCAGCTCAGCATAGAATAGATGAAAGAAGGAAGCATTATGACAGTAAACGAAAAGCTCGCCGCCCTGCGGCGGGAAATGGAGCTCAGGGGTCTTGCGGCCTATATTGTGCCAACGGCCGATCCCCATTTAAGCGAATATGTGCCGGAGCATTACCGCTTCCGTCACTGGATTTCCGGGTTTACAGGCAGCGCCGGAACCGTGGTCGTCACTATGGTCAAAAGCGGCCTCTGGACTGACGGCCGCTATTATATCCAGGCCGAAAATCAGCTCTCCGGCAGCGAGATTGTCCTTTTCAAGGCAATGGAGCCGGGGGTGAAGAGCTATGTGGACTTTATCCGGGACGAACTGCCCGGCGGCTCAAAAGTTGGCGTGAACGGCAGGCTCATGTCGCAACGGGCCGTTGAGAACATGAAAAAGCGCTTTGAGGAAAAAAATCTCGTTCTTGACGCCGGACATGACCTTTCCTATATCTGGACAGACAGGCCGCCGATACCCATGGGCGAGATAATGCTCCACGGCGAACGCTGGTGCGGCGAAAGCGCGGCCTCCAAAATTTCCCGCGTCCGCAAAAAGATGGAGGAACTTAAAATAACCCATTACGTCGCCGCCAAGCTGGACTGCATAATGTGGCTCTGCAACATTCGCGGCTCGGATATCAACTGCTGTCCCTTTGCCCTCAGCTATCTTTTGGTAGCGCCGGATTACGTGCGGCTTTACATAGACCCCGCCAAGGTTGGGGGAGAGACCGCCGCCGCCCTTGACCGGCAGGGAGTGACGCTCGCTCCCTATGAGGCGGTTTATGACGATATCGCCGCTCTTGGCGGCGGGGCGACCCTCGGCGCGGATTTTGGCATTACAAACAGCTCGCTCACTTCCGCCGCTAAAAATTGCAGCCTAAAGAATATCCGTGATATAATAACTCCCTTTAAAGCGGTGAAAAACGAGGTCGAGAACAAAAACCTTGTGGAATGTTATGAAAATGACGCCGTGGCGCTTGTAAAGGGCTTCTATTACATATTTGACTGCCTTAAAAACGGACGCGCCGTAACCGAACTTGACGTTTGCGATAAGCTCCTCGAACTCAGGGCGGCCCAGCCGTACAATATGGGCCCCAGCTTTGACACCATTGCCGCCTATAAGGGCAACGCCGCCATGATGCACTACAGCCCCACGCCCGAGAACAACGCTGTGCTTGCTCCCGAGGGGATGCTGCTCATCGACTCCGGCGGCCATTACCTCAACGGCAGCACCGATATTACCCGCACCCTTGTCCTTGGCCCAATATCCGAAGAGGAACGCCAAAACTTTACCCGTGTGCTAAAGGCCAATATCGCCCTTGTTTCGGCAAGGTTCCTCAAGGGAACCGCCGGGGCCAATCTGGACATTCTCGCCCGGGAGCCTTTGTGGAAAGAGGGCATCGACTATAAATGCGGCACCGGCCACGGCGTCGGATTTTTCCTGAACGTGCATGAGGGGCCCCAGAATTTCAGCCAAAATCTCAATTCCGTGCCCCTGGAGCTTGGCATGAACGTAACCGTCGAACCCGGCGTTTATATTGAGGGCAAATACGGAATACGCACCGAAAACGACGTTGTCGTTGTGCCGTGGAAAAAAACCGAACACGGAGAGTTTTACGGCTTTGGCCTGCTGTCCTTTGTGCCGGTAGACGTTAACGGCATCGACCCGGCCCTCCTCACTGATGAAGAGATCGACTGGATAAACCGCTATCACGAGGAATGCCGCAAACGGCTCATGCCCCGCCTCACTCAGGAGGAAAGGGCCTGGCTGTCAGAATATTCGAGGGAGGTAAAGCGCGTTGGTAAGTGAGCGCTTTGAAAAGCAGCTTCGCTTTCTCGTTGAAGCTGACAAAATGAAAAACGTCCAGCGCCAGACGCTGATTGCCGACGGCTCCCGTCAGGAAACCGACGCCGAACATTCCTGGCACTTTGCGCTTATGGCAATGACGCTTTTTGACCATGCCCGAGAAAAAGATAAGATAGACCTTGACCGAGTGATAAGAATGGCCCTTGTACACGATTTGGTGGAGGTCTACGCCGGGGATACCTTTTGTTATGACGAGGCGGCCAATCTTGACAAGGCCGACCGGGAAAGGGCCGCGGCGGACAGACTTTTCGGTCTGCTGCCCGAGGAGCAGGGCCGGGAGTACAGGGCGCTTTGGGAGGAGTTTGATGAAAAATCCACCCCCGACGCGGCCTATGCCGCCGCCATCGACCGGCTCCAGCCCTTGATAAACAATCATTTGACCGGCAGCCATACCTGGAAAAAGGGCAGTGTCAAGGCCGAACAGGTGAAAAAACGCATCGAGCCCGTGAGAGAAGCTATGGACGACGAGGTTTACACCTTTTCAAACTGGATAATCGGCGAAGGGATAAGGCAGGGAATATTAAAATAATCGAAAAAATTAAAAAAAGGTATTGCATAATTATAACTTTTGATGTATAATTACTACCTGAAAATACAGTTAGGAGGAATTTCCATGGCAGAAAAAATTGTACTGGCTTATTCCGGCGGTCTTGATACCTCCATTATCATAAGCTGGCTAAAGGAAAACTACGAGGGCTGCGAGGTCATTGCCGTCTGCGGCGACGTGGGTCAGGGCAAGGAGACCGAGGGCCTGGAAGAGCGGGCCAAGGCGGCCGGCGCTTCGAAGCTTTACCTTGAAGATTTGAGAGACGAATATGTTAAGGACTTTATCTACCCGGTAGTTAAGGCCGGTGCGGTGTATGAGGGCAAGTACCTGCTGGGTACCAGCCACGCCCGCCCGATAATCGCCAAGAGACTGGTAGAAATAGCTCTGGCCGAGGGCGCTACTGCCATTTGCCACGGCGCTACCGGCAAGGGCAACGATCAGGTTCGCTTTGAGCTGACCATAAAGGCCCTTGCTCCTCAGCTTAAAATAATAGCTCCCTGGAGAATTTGGGACATCAAGTCCCGTGAGGACGCGGTGGATTACGCCGAGGCCCATCACATCCAGATACCCGTTACAAAGAAGGAACTCTATTCCCGTGACCGCAATATCTGGCATATCAGCCATGAGGGCATGGACCTTGAAGATCCCGCCAACGAGCCCCAGCTCGACAGCCTGCTCAAACTCACCGTTCCTCCGGAAAAGACCCCTGACGAGCCCAAGTATATAACCATCGGCTTTGAAAAGGGCGAGGCTGTTTCCCTTGACGGGGAAAAGCTGTCTCCCCGGGAGCTGGTTGAAAAGCTCAATGAGATTGGCGGTTCTTACGGCATAGGCATTGCCGATATAGTTGAGGACCGTCTTGTCGGTATGAAGAGCCGCGGCGTGTATGAGACCCCCGGCGGCACCATTCTTTACTACGCTCACAATGAGCTCGAATATCTCTGCCTTGACCGCGATACCCAGGCTTTCAAGCGCCACGTGGCCATCAAGCTTTCCGAGCTGGTTTACGATGGCAAGTGGTACACTCCTCTCCGCGAGGCGATTTCGGCCTTTGTTGACAGCACTCAGGAGACCGTCACCGGCGAAGTTCGCCTTAAGCTCTACAAGGGCAGCATTTCTTCCGCCGGCGCCAAGAGCCCCTATTCTCTCTACAACGAGACCATAGCCAGCTTCGGCGACAGCCATGAGCTTTACAGCCACAAGGATTCCGAGGGCTTTATCAACCTCTTCGGCCTGCCGCTGAAGGTTCGCGCCCTTATGAAGCAAAATCAGGGCAAATAAAAGTTCGCATAGACATAGATGAACATAAAATCCCGTGCAAATCACGGGATTTTATGCCTTAGAAAGGGTGAAATTATGAAGCTTTGGGGCGGACGCTTTGAAAAGGCGACAAACGCGCAGGCCAACGACTTTCAGTCGTCCATACGCTTTGACCAGCGTATGTACCGTCAGGACATAATGGGCTCCATGGCCCATGTGGAAATGCTTGGCCGCCAGGGGATAATCCCCGCCGAGGACAGCGCGCTCATAGTTAAAACTCTGGGCGAAATATTAGAGGACGTCGAGGCCGGCAGGGTAGAGTTCCTTGTGGATGCCGAGGATATCCATATGAATATAGAAAAAATACTCACCGACCGCATCGGTGAAGCGGGCAAGCGCCTCCACACCGGCCGCAGCCGTAACGATCAGGTAGCCCTCGATGTGCGGATGTACACCAAGGACGCCATCAATACCGTAAAGGCTTTAACGGCGAAGCTGGTCGAGACTCTTATCGGCATGGCGGAGGAAAACCTCGATACTATCATGCCCGGCTACACACACTTGCAAAAGGCCCAGCCCGTTACTCTGGCCCATCATCTTATGGCCTATGTAAATATGCTGCTCAGAGATATGGACAGGCTGAACGGCTGCTATCGGCGCACCGACGTTATGCCGCTTGGCAGCGGAGCCCTGGCCGGAACCACCTATCCTCTTGACCGGGAATTTGTGGCCGAAAAGCTGGGTTTTCACGAGGTGACTATGAATTCGCTGGACGGAGTTTCCGACAGGGACTTTGCCTTAGAGTTCATGTTTGACCTGTCGGTTATAATGATGCACCTTTCCCGTTTTTGTGAGGAGCTCATACTCTGGAGCAGCAACGAATTTCGCTTTGTCACTATGGACGACGCTTACAGCACCGGCAGTTCTATTATGCCGCAAAAGAAAAACCCCGACTTTGCCGAACTTATTCGCGGTAAGACGGGGCGCGTTTACGGTGACCTTACGGCCCTGCTCACAGTGATGAAGGGCCTGCCGCTCGCATATAACAAGGATATGCAGGAGGATAAGGAAGCGCTCTTTGACGCTTATGACACCGCAAGGCTGTGCCTGGGGGTGTTCAATGATATGGTGGCGTCTATGAAGATAAACCGTGATAATATGTACAAAGGGGCCAACGGCGGCTTTACCAACGCCACAGACGTGGCCGACTACCTGGTGAAAAAGGGCGTGCCCTTCCG
>CANRHW010000079.1 GCA_947630525.1 uncultured Clostridia bacterium
AGGAGGCGCCGCGTCATGGTCCGGCGAATGATACTTGTCTTAACGTTATTGCTTGCCCTCATTGCCGTACCGGCACATGGCAACGATACCGCTATATTTTACGTTTCCTTTGACGACCCGGCCGAGGCCGAAATGTGGGACGGCGTTATCTTTGACGGCGACGACGTTTCAAAAGGCGCGGGCGCAGTTTACGTTTACAACCCCTGGGGCGACGAGAGCTACGGCAGGATTTCGCACCTGTTCACATACAAGGGCGCCGCCGCTATGGAAAGCGGCGCAATCTACCGTTTGTCCATGGAAATAAAAAGCCTTGACCCCAACGCCGATCAAATTCGCGGCGCGGGCCTGCGGTTTGACGGCGACGGTCTTATCACCTTTGAGTTCAGCGGCATACCGGACAAGTGGACCAAAGTAAGCCAATTCTTCATGGTGCCGGCCTCGGCGGAGTATCACTTTTCGGTGGAAATCAAAAACGGCAGCGTTGACACGGGCTTTATGGTGGACGAAATAACCATAGAGCGCATTGATATCATTCCCGAGAGTTTGGCCATCATGGGCGACAGCAGCCTTACTATCCCCTATTCCGGCGAAATTACCTCTCAATACCGGGTGGGGGCCTATTCAAACGGCGGCGACTCAATAAACATACTTTCAAGCATTTCGACCATAACCGCCAAAGACTTGCCGGCGGGAGTAACCTTTGACAGCTCTACCGGCGTAGTTACGGTGAACGAATACTGCCCGGACAACTCACATTTTATTTTAGAGTGCGATCCCCCGGACTTTTTGTCACTGGAGCCCATAAGCATGGAAGTGACCCTCTCCCGCAATTTGCTGAAGAACTCCGACTTTTCCGAGGGCGACAAATACTGGCTGACCAACCCGGCCGCCGATGTGAATTTCGGCAGCACCGCCGATTATCTGACCATGTACACCGCGAGTACGCCCTACGGCTGCTATGCCACTCTCAGGCCGGAGTATTCCGTCCTGCTGACCGAAGGTGCGATGTACGTTCTGCGCGCCCGGGTCAGGGTTGACGGCGAGACCGGCGAATCGCTGTATTCGCGCAACACGGCTGTTTCCAGAGACGGCGAGGTCGTCATAAACATCCTCAATCTCCCCACCGGCGGCTGGATCGAGGTTATTGCGGCTTTCACTCCCGAAGCTACCGGGCTTTACGGGGTCAGCGTCAACTTTGTTACCCCCTATGAAAGTATACTTGATATCGAAAGTATAACTCTTTCGCCCGAACAGCCCGAGGAAACATACATTACTCTCCACGCTCCGGGCAACATTTCCATTCCTAACGCCGCCACGACTTTCCCTTTTAACGTATATATAAGGGATCAGGCCGGGGAAATCATGAGCAGCGACTGTTCGGTAAGCATTTATCCCGATGTTCCGGGCGTTTCTCTGACCAGGAACGGTCTTCTTGTCACACCTGACGCCACTGTGGGCGAATACGAGCTGCGAGCTGAGGCCGAGGACAATTCATCAATGACCGCTACCCTGAACTTTACGCTCAGCTTTTCCAACGTGGGCGACGGCGGCTTTGAAGAAAAGCGGGTCAACGAATGGTGGGCGGCCGGCGCTCCCGCCGTAATGACCATAGAGGACGGCGGCGACGGTAAATATGCGCGGATAACCTCCGATGAGAGCTATGCGATCGTGCTTAACAATTCATATATGCGGCTCTTCGCCAACATTCCATACGCTTTCCGGGCCGACATTGTCGGCGGCAGCGGCCAGACCGTGACGGCCTTTCTCGAAACCTCGGCCGGCGACAGAATACCCATTATCCAATCCGGCGGCGAAAACTCCGAAATCCTTGAACTTTTCCAGATAGACGAGGACGCTGTGGCTCGCCTGCTGCTCTATGTTTCTTCCGAAAGCGGCGGCGTTGACGTTGGCATCGACAATATTGAGCTGTTCACGGCCTCGGTCTGGGTTACCGTACCAACCATATCAGGCACGGCATATCCCGGCTCCGAGGTGGACGCACAGTTTAATTTTCACAACAACCTTGACCCTTATTCCGATCCTTCAAGCTGCGTGGTGAGCTGGTTCGTACAGGATACCGACGGCAGCGAGCCGGAATATCTTGGCGGCGGGAGCAGCTTTACCATACCGAACGGGACGCTCGACAAGTATCTTTACTGCGAGGTCACACCCATATGTTCCGTCACCGGTCTCAGCGGCGCCACGGTAAAAAGCGTGCCTGTGCTTGTGGGCGGCGACTCCGGCGGCAACGATAACGATTATACCGACCCTCCGGTCATTGACAGCAGGCCCGCCATCCCCGTGCTGGAGCCCTTAAAGCTGGAGAAAGTATCCGTAGAGCTGCCTTTTACAGACGCGGCGGACGATTGGGCCAACGAAGAAATATCAATGCTGTATCAGATTGGCGTTGTAAACGGCGTCAGCAGCACCGCTTTTGACCCCTCGGCCCCCATTAAAAGGGGCGAGCTTGCGGCGATGATATGCCGGGCTTTCAATGCCTCCGGCGGCAATCACAGTTATTACGACGTACCTGCGGACAGTTGGTACAGCAATTATATTGCCACGGTCAACGTTCTCGGACTAATGGACGGCGTGTCTGACATCAGCTTTGCGCCTGAGGAGCCTGTTTCACGGGAACTGATAACGGTCATAATGATGCGCATTTATGAGTATTTTGATCTTGAAGCTCCCCTGTCGTCCCTGCACTGGTTCTATGACGCCAGAGAGATAAGCGACTGGGCGCTGGACAGCGTGGCCAAGGGCGTGAGCATCGGTCTGGTGACGGGCAACGCGTCCTCGACTTTCGCTCCCAAGCGCAGCGCAACTCGGTCGGAGGCCTGCGCTATGCTGGTTCGGCTTATGGAAATAATCGAGAGGGATCGCGACTATTCAAGGAAATAAAGAGTTCAATTTTATAGAAAACATAAAATCCAGGGTGCGCGGCCGCGCACCCTGGATTTTAACGTGTCTAACTTTTTTGTATTTATACTTCCTCTATATTCGCGGCCCTTTTAAGTTCCCACGTTTCGCTGTGCTTAGCGCAGCCGCCGGGAACCAATTTCGCCGCCGGAGACAGGCACTCCATTTCGGTATATTTTTTGCAGGTGTAGCTTTCACAGTTGCAGCCATTGTCGGGGTACTTTACGCCCTCCTCATAACCGAACCGCTTGATAAAGGCGCTGCCCTTGTTGAGATAAGCCATCCATCCGTGCTCGTTGAGCACGCCTATCTTGGCGGCTACGTCGTTATCCGGGTCCATCGACACGGTGATATAATCGCCGCCCAAAGAAACGCGGCTGTCATTCATGGGAGTGTAATCCCAAAAGCATACCCACTTATTTGGGAAAAACCCCGTTTTGCGCACATTTTGCGGGATATATACCACGCCGCCCGCATTCATCACAGTTACCGTCCATGGAGCAAGCTCTATGTCCCAAGCGTTCATATTGGTAATGGTGTGTTCGAGCTCCACGTTGCCGTCGTCGCGCATAGTTATTTTTGTGGCACACTGTATCTGGCTCCACTCCTGAACCGGGGCTTCAAGCGTCACTGTGCCGCCGCTGATATCGTACTTTACGGGGTAATAGTCGGGGTAATAGGTCCTCGGCGCCACCTCGGGGCTGGCCCAAAGCCGGTGACCGCCCACTACCCACCAGAGATTTTGCCGGTAGGGACTGTCGGTCACATCGTTCGTGGCGAACTTGTCCACATCTTCAAAAAACATATTGTCCTCGCCCACATAGCCGTAACGGATAATGTACGGGCCCATATCCACAGTGACAAGAAGCTCCTTTTCGCCGTTAGTCAGCCGCAGGCACTTGCCAAACATACCGTAATTTACTTCGCTGGTCTGAATGCTCATATTTTTACCTCCCATATTATCGTTTGTATATTTATATTGTAGCATAACGCGCAAGAAAATGCAACATTTTTTTCGCCCGCCATTGACAATGCCGGAATTTTGCGTTATCATATTAATGTCGAAACAGAGGTGATTTTGATGAGAGGGCTGAGCTACGGCAAATACACGATATATCCGCGCCCCCGCAAGACCGGAGGAATATACCGTCGGCGCGGGCCGCACCTGCTCAAATGCGCCTGTCCCGGCTGCCAGAATTTTTTTAAGGCGATAACTCCCTACATAGCGGAGCTTGACGCTTCGACCGCGCCCTTGGGCATAGCTTGGAACAAGCCCGACAGCATACAGGTACTTGACGCAAGCCGGGGGCAGGTCTACTACAAAATAGACTACAGCTTTTACGGCACGGGGGAGCTGCCGGCAAAATGGCACACCGAAAAAACCGCCCTTGGTACGGTGAATCTGCGGCTGCCCAATTCGGTATACCGGCTCAACGAAGAGATGAGTTTTGAGTTTTTCCGAGCCGGGAAGGAGCGGCTGCGGCTGGAGGTAAGTGCGCGGCTGCCCTGGGTAATGGAAACCATGAACTGTATTTACGACCCATCCGAAAAAGCGGTCGCCAAAAAGCTGCCCGGCCGCGCGGCGCGGATATACCGCGGGGCGGCGCATATCATAAGGAGCTTTAGGCAACGGTGACGCGGCGGCGATTTATGTCATATTATGTAGAAGCATATCAATGAAAAAGGAAGCTGCCAATATTGAATAAAGAAATAAAACTGAATACCGCGCCCGTGGGCACAAGCTGCCTTGTACGCAGCGTCGGGGGCGACGGCCCCATGCGCCGGAGGCTGATGGACCTGGGGCTTGTTGACGGCGCGCGCATAACGCCGCTGTTTGAAAGCATCGGCGGCGACCCCCGGGCTTATGATATCCGTGGGGCGGTCATAGCTCTGCGGGGTATGGACGCGGAGCTTATAAGCGTTGCGCCCGTACGTTAAAAAAATTTTAAAAAAGCTATTGACAAACCCCGTTTTTTGTACTATAATAATATCGTTCGTGATGAGCGATGCCGAATTGTGTAAGGGTAGCACGACAGACTCTGACTCTGTTTGTGAGGGTTCGAATCCTTCTTCGGCAACCATATGGAAAGCACCGAAAACCTCAAGTTTTCGGTGCTTTTGTTTATTTAGAAATATCGGTTTTGTAACTCAAAATTGATTTTCCAACAGTTTTCTAACATATTATAATAAATAAGAGGCTAATACGAGTTCATTCTGTCTTTCTCTTACTCCTGTTTGGAAATGAACTGTAATTTTAGTTATATCTCTAATCATTCCACCAAACGAATTTGTGGCTCCATAATCAAATGTAACTTTATATTCATATATGCCAGAAATTATACTACCATCATCATCATATACACCACTTTTCTCACCATCCAATTCTACCAATTCCGGCACCGAACAAGTAGCAGAATATTTTACGAATGAATAAGGATTTTTTAAATACTGTTTTAATTCATTTTCTGCATCTTTAACAAACTCCCATCGACCTATTTCAACAAGGCATTGATTTATCTGTTCATTCGTCATATAATCTGCATTTTCTTTGAGAAGACTTTTCGCATCGTCAGTTTCACCATTGGCCTTATCCAAAATTTCCCTTACCACATTGGGCGCATTCATTTTTTTGGCTTCCACATATGCATTATTTGCCTTTTCAAGCTTAGAATAATTTGAAACATCGGATTTGTCTTCATCACTCAATGAAGCATACTCAGAATTAACATTTTGCAATTCTTCGGATGAATTAAGAGAAATTTCTCCCAAAGCATTAATGTGAGAAATAACACTTCTTGCTTCTTTACTCGCGCATCCCGTAACTAATGCGCATATTAATGCAATACAGGACAACATTAAACATAATTTTTTTATATTTTTCATTTTATAACACCTCCATTTGTATTATAGCATAATTTTTTTGTAAAGTCAACTATTTTGGTACAAAATTCCACCGAAATAATTTGCGCTCTGAATATACTATTAGTGGAACGGAGTGTGGTTGTTGTGGATTTTGGGAAAAAGCTAAAAGAATTGCGCTTACAAGCCAATTTAACTCAGAAACAATTAGCTGAAAGAGTCGGGGTAACAAAATCTGTAATATCTTTTTATGAATTACAGGAACGTTCTCCGTCACCAGACGTATTGGTAAAGTTATCGGAGATTTTTCATGTCAGCACAGATTATTTATTAGGCTTAGAACGCAAAAACGTTATTGATATATCAGATTTAACGCCAGAACAAGCAGACGTAATTGAGTCGTTAATTACAGTTTTGAGAAATAAGAAAGGAACAAACACACGATAGACTGTGCTGATTGTTCACGCATAAGGCAGGACCTAATTCTATGTTATAAAAAATTCATAAAGGTATTGTATTTATATTTGTTTTGTGCTACAATACAAGCAAGCTGAAGCTTTTACTTCATCACAATAAAGTGACTGTGCAAACAGACTCTACTTATGAGGTTTTGGCTTCTCGTTGCCAAATGATTCCATTTTGTGAGGCGACGCATATAATTTTGTACAAAAAGGCGGTAACCTTGTTATGAAAGAAATATATCTTGCCGGCGGATGCTATTGGGGCGTTGAGAAATACATTTCAAATTTAAAGGGCGTGGTCTCTACCACGGTGGGCTTTGCCAACGGCAATACCCAGGCCCCAACCTACAAGCAGGTCTGCACCGAAAATACCGGCCATGCCGAAACCGTAAAGGTCGTTTATGACCAGGCTATAATAAGCCTGCGGGCGCTGCTCAGACTGTTTTACAAAATAATCGACCCCACCAGCGTTGACAGGCAGGGCGAGGACATTGGCCGCCAATACCGTACCGGCGTTTACTACACCGACCCGGCCGACGCCACCGTGATAAACGAAACTCTGACCGAGCTGGAGGCCGCCGTGGGCTCGAAAATCGCAGTCGAAGCCTGCCCGCTGGAGAACTTTTACGACGCGGAGGAGTATCACCAGAAATATTTGGACAAAAATCCCGGCGGATACTGCCATGTGCCCTTTGGCCTGATCGCCTGGGCCGGCACGGTTGACCCCGGGGAATTTGACTAATCCCATAAGCTGCCCGGCCATATAAGAAATACCGCACAAAGCCATTTGGTGGTCTTTGTGCGGTATTTAATTTCACTCACTATTATACGGTCACGCGGCCGGCGAGTATATCCTTATAGTCCTCCAGGTTCCGCCTGAGCAGCTCCGGCGTGTCGAGGCCGTAAGGACATTTTGACTTACATTTGCCGCAGTTAAGGCAGTTTTCGATATTGAGCATCTTTTTCTGGGCTTCCTCCGTCAGCCACCCGGCCGACGGACTGCGGCGGATGAGCTGAGACATACGGGCGCAGTTGTTTATCTCGATGCCCGCGGGGCAGGGCATACAGT
>CANRHW010000080.1 GCA_947630525.1 uncultured Clostridia bacterium
TATATTATCTTTTTCCTGTGAACGCAGCGCTTCCATACCGATACATCCTCCATGACCATATTTTCCATTTTGTTTTTGAAATACTTTCATAGTCCCTTGTGTCTGAGTACATTTGTTACGGTTGCAAAAAACATTTTAATGTCATTTGTTGAGGCTGTTTTTGTTGAAAGTTTATCGGGCGACAAACTCATGTGGCTAAACATAAGGTTCATCGGGAACAAACTTGCAGGCACAACCAGGAATGAAGAGGTTTTCAGACCGGGGTGGAGCGCTCTGCGTCAAAGTGCCGCAAAAGCTGTCAAGGAATTTTATACATAGGGATTTTGTCCACAATAATTTTTGCACTCAATGATTTTCCCCAATGATTTTTATTCCAAAGACTTCCCAAGGGTTTTGTATACATTATTTTTTCACCCCCCTGGTTAATACCCAAGAGTTTGCACCCAAGATTTTTAAACATGGGATTTTTGCATTTTATCCCCCAGGTTTCTATGCCCACGATGCCCAAGGTTTTTTACCCCCAAGATTTTCATGCCCAAGGGGTTTATACCCCGAAGTTTTCATACCCAAAAATTATACCCAAGGATTTTATATTGGAGCGCGGATTACCTCGCACAATCCGCTTACCCCCGCTCCGCGTGCGGCCAAGCTCCCCCGCCGCGCATGGCGGCGGAGAGAGCCGGGCTTTGCCTATTTCTCAATCAATTATTTAACGCCCAATGGTCAAACATCAACCGTGACGCTATCATTCCGGCGAGATTCCGGCACGTAGGTTTCAACTATCTCCTCAACAAGCTCGCGGATGTTTTCGCAGTTGGAATAACACCGCTTCATCAGCTCGCTGAGCTGCTTTACGAACAGTTCCGCGTCAAAGGGGATTGGATGGCCTATCTGTATCAGCTTGTTGGGCGTGGTTTGGAGGCCTTCCTCATCCATCAGCTTTTCTTCGTAGAGCTTTTCGCCCGGCCTTAAGCCCGTGTACTCAATCT
The DNA here is from genome assembly GCA_947630525.1 of uncultured Clostridia bacterium. GTDB lineage: Bacteria > Bacillota > Clostridia > UMGS1883 > UMGS1883 > JAFLUQ01. The sequence goes on from CANRHW010000080.1 coordinate 990, forward strand.
TTATGTCAACGTCAGGCTTAAATCCTGAAAGCTTGATGAGGTTCCTTGCCAAAGTATCTATCTTGACGGGCTCGCCCATATCAAGCACAAATATCTCGCCGCCCTTGGCATATACGCCGGCCTGAAGCACAAGACTCACCGCCTCAGGAATCGTCATAAAATACCGTATTATATCCGGGTGAGTTACGGTGACCGGCCCGCCGTTTTCTATCTGCTTTTTGAACAGCGGTATCACCGAGCCATTGCTGCCAAGCACATTGCCAAACCTGACGGCCACAAAATCGGTCTTTAAATCCGACCGCAGGCGCTCGGCCCCGGACATATCGCCCATTTCGTCATCCTGATGAGCGTAGAGCAGGGGCAGTTTGTGGGCCCAGCCCTCCTTAACGGCCTTGTCAAAGGTCTGTATTATCATTTCGCAAAGGCGCTTGCTCGCCCCCATTATATTAGTGGGGTTGACCGCCTTGTCGGTGCTTATCAGGACAAAGCGCTCACAGCCGTTCATCATGGCCGCATAGGCGGTTTTATATGTCCCTATGGCATTATTCTTTATGGCCTCGCAAGGACTTGTTTCCATCAAGGGAACGTGCTTGTGGGCCGCCGCATGATAAACTATCTCCGGCTTGTATTTTGCAAAAACGCTGTCCACACGCCGGCTGTCCCGAACGGAACCTATCAGCACCACGAGGTTTAAGTCAGGATACTTTCTTTTGAGCTCCTGCTCGATCTCATAGGCGTTATTTTCGTAAACGTCAAATATAATAAGCTGCTTTGGAGAGTGACCCGCAATCTGCCGGCAAAGCTCGCTGCCTATGGAGCCGCCGCCGCCAGTGACGATAATGGTCTTGCCGGTTATGTATTTGAATATTTCATCCAAATCAACGACAATGGGCTTGCGCCCAAGGAGATCCTCCACGGCAACGTCGCGCATCTCCTCCACGGACACTTCACCGTTCACAAGCTGATACATGCCAGGAAGGATTTTAAGCTCGCAGCCAGCCTCTTTGCAAATATTAAGAATGTCGCGCTTTTCCTCCAGCGTTGAGCTGGGTATGGCGACAAATATCTTGCTCACATCGTATTTCTTCACGCTGGCAAGAATATCATCCCGGCCGCCGACAATCTGTATGCCTTCAATAAAACGCCCCCATTTGTTTGGGTTGTCGTCAATTATACAGCGGACGCGGACGTTGGTTTCCTTAGCCCTGATAATGTCGCGCAGAATCATTTGTCCGGCGGCGCCGGCGCCAATGATCATAACGTTTTGCTGCTTTTCGCCATTTTTTTGCTTGGCCTGATTGCTGCGCATCAGCAGGATAAACCTGTATGAAAACCTTATACCGACCATAAAAATAAACTGCAAGGTCATGCCAATACAATAGTATGACGCCGGCATCTGCCGAATGAATATAAGCGTTCCGGCAACTTGGAAAGCGGTAGATATAAGAGTAGCCGCTATGGTCCTGATAAGCTCGCTGTAGCTGGCAAACCTCCATATGCTTTTATACATACGCAAGAACCAGAACAAAGCCACACAGAACACTGTGTATACCGGAGTGAACTTAAGCCACGCATTCAGCAAATCGGGCGGAATGGCACTGAACTTACAGTCAAACCTTAACCAAAGGGCCGCAAAATATGAAACATTGACTACAACGGTGTCATAAATTATCAGCAACAAAGCGACAACGTGCCAATGCTCAAATTTAAAGCGGCGTCCATCATTTTTATTAATGTAATTCACTCTCTTATACCCCCCCCCACCTTAATTTCATCTTTACCTGTTCGCTTGGCCGCCAAGCCCACTTTGGCAATGTGACAGCCCTTTCACGCTCCCAAGCCTATAATGTGGTCACTCTTATCCTTTCAAGAGAGAAAGGCCCCAGCCTGCTCCCAGGCTGAAAAACCGTTTAATTGTAACATATTTCGACATGAGCCCAACGCGCCCAAGCATCGCCGGGCAAAACCTTTTGGTACTCTTGTCGAGTGTAATTATAACATACAGCAGCTTGTTTGTCAATAGAAAAGATGATTTTTTTTAAGGTAATGACAGGGAAAATGGTTTTTTCAGGCATCAAAAAAACATCGCCAACTGCGGGAAAATGCCCGGACAATGAGGAGTAGAACCCTGTGCATAAAGTATAACATCCCGGGTACGTGCCCCGGGATATTATGTTTTCTATCGAAAGGGAGGCTCACTCTCAAGCTCACCCATTGTACACAGAGTTTGTAAAAAATTTGGGGCTGCCCGAAGGCAGCCCCTTTTTTGACTCATCAAGTCAAGACCTACAAAGTCCGATTATTTGAAGAGATTGTTGATGTCAACAGAACCGCCGTTGTCAGCGCTGTTATCGTTGTACTCTTCTTCCTCGGTAGGAATGGTGGTAGAACCGCCATTGTCGTAATCGTCGTTGTCGTATCTGCTGCCAGACCACTCAGGATTAGCGGGAGCGGAACCACCGGCAACGATGTTGTCGCCCTTTTCGAACTTGTAAAGAACGATATCCTTAACCTTGGTGCGGTCGGTGTAGATGTCAGCGCCGGCCTTGCCGTCATATACGCGATAGAACATCTCGAAGTCATAATCATCGGGATATACGTCTACGTCAGACAGGTCGCCGTTGTTGCGAGACCTAACGGTAGCGGCAGTGTAACGGGTGGGAGTGAAGTCTACCAGAGTAACGGTAGTTCTGCTGTCAGCCTTATAGCCGCGCTCGTTAGTGGTGGCGTCAACATTTACATAACCGTTCTTGATATAAACGGGATCCTCGTTAGGATTGTCGATGTTGTAGGTGTAAACCTGAAGCTCGGTGGTACCGGAGTAGTAAATGTTCTCGTCGTCATCGGTTTCAACAGCCTCGGTAGTAGCATCGATGCTTTCAACAGCGTTTGCGTTGATGTCACGAGTAACCTTTACAAGGTACTGGATGCGGTCTACAAAACCGTTAACCTCGGGACCTACAAGGAGAACTGTACCCTTACCAAGAGTGTTGCCGTCGTCGGCAATGTTATTAGCCTCGCCGTCAACCTCGTCATCCTTCAGCTGGAAGGTGCGGGTAGCGCCGTTCTGGTAACCGGTGAAGGTTACGATAGCGTTATCATCTTCCTCGTCAGTATCAACCTGATAGCTGCTTACTACGAATACGTTCTGAGTAAGGTCAACCTCGGAAGCGCCGCTAACCTGTACGGCAGCAGTAACCAGATCATTCTCAGAATAGGTGGCTACCTTATACTTCTTCCTGTCAACAAACTTGCTGTAGCCCTTGGTTACAGTGATGTAATCGGGGTCAGAGAATCTGTATTCGCCGTTCTTCTTACCTACTACGAATGTTACAGTGTTCTCGGTGAAGCGGTTGCCGCCGAAGGAGTGATCCTCAGCGTCATACTGATTGCCCTCAGCGCTGAAGTCGCAATCCTCGAAATCAATGTCCTTGGTGTAATTGTTGCAAATAACAATCTTGTTGAGTACGTTGCCGCTTACGCCATACTTAATAACGCGCTCGCCAACGTTCTGGTCAAAGTTAACAGCGTCGCTGCCCTGACCGTTGAGCATATCAAATACCTCAGCACCGGTCATCTTGGTGGAGCCTTCACCGCCATTATATACGGTAACGTTCTTTTCATCGTCGAGCCTGTAAATCTTAACGGCGCCGTTGGCGTCAACAAGCTTAACTTCCTTAACGGTATCCCAACCGTCCTCAACCTCGGCGGCGCCGATGAAGTAAGCGTAATCGCCTACGGCAGAAGAGCTGGCGTCAACAAAGGAGATAAGGCCGTCGGCATTCAGATAGAATGTACCGCTGTTGTTGTTGTACTGACGAAGGCTCTCAACATTGAACAGAGGAGACTTGCCGTACTGCTGACCGGCAATGGTAAGTCTTTCGGTATCGGGATCGTAGTTGTTGCTGCGGCCCTCAACCTTGTTGGAAGAAACCTTGTAGATGATGATGTTGTTATCATTCTCGTCGCCGATAACGGTGATGGTGTCGCCGTTAGCAATCTCGGAGGGATCGATATAGTTCTCGCCCTTCAGGAAGAGCTTGAGCTTGCCTTCTTCAGAAGGATCATAGTTCTCGATTGTGGCGCCGGCGCCGTCCATCTTTACGAAGCGATAAACGCCGTCGTTAACACGTACGCTGTCTACAACAGTCTCCTTGGTGTAGGAGCTGATAAGGGCATAGTCAAACTTGTTGTTGCCATCGTTATCGATAAACTCAACGATACCGCCCTTGTCAAGTTCATCTCTGAAGGTTGTGCCGGCGGTATGAGTATCGTCGTCACCCTTGCCGGTGAACTCGAAGTTGCTGTCAAGAACATAGTTCTTGTAAACCAGCATACCCTCATCGGGCTCGATAGCCTTGGGATTTCTGTCGCTGCGGCCATTCTCCCAGTAGTAAACGGTACCGCGAGCGTTCTTATAAGCAGTAGTAGTCTTGTCGTCAGGATCGTTGGGGTCGCCTTCAAGCTCGCTCAGCTTGGCAAGGTTGTCGCCCTGAACAAGAGTGGACTTATTCTTGGAACCCTTAGCGCTGATAGCGAAGATGGTATCCTCACCGGTCTCGTCATCCTCGCCTACATAAGCTACGGTAGCCATACCGAGCATGGAACCGGCAGCGGTGCCGCCCTCTTCAAAGGTGCCAATCTCCTGATCCTTGTCATAGTCGGTACCATTGTAGGTCAGCTTCTTGGAAGCGGTAAGAGTGATGGTTCTGTCCTCGGGATCATAAGAGGTCTCGGAATTGGTGTAGTAGGTGCCGGTAACAACGGCATCAACCTTTTCTACGCCAAGACCTTTAAGAAGGGTCTTATCCTCATTGAGAGCGTACTTATTGCCTGTGCTGCCCCACTCGGAGGGATCCATCATGGGAGTTTCGAGAGCGCCGTAAACTATCTTAGCTACGGTAGCACGGGTAGCGGGCTGACCAACTGTACCGTTAGCGCCCTTAGTAATCTCCTCACCGTTGGCAACGCTGAGGTAACCTGCGGGATAACCGCCGGCCTGAGCCTGAATGTCACGGCCAAGAGCACATACGATCATCTTAACAACTTCTTCATAGAGTACGTTGTTCTCAGGACCAAAGGTGCCATCGCCATAGCCGTTGATAACGCCGGCGCTGGCAGCGGCGTTGATGTAGCCGGCCGCCCAGTGGTCGGAGGGCACATCAGTGAAGGGAGTTGCGCCGGGCTGCTCCTGCAGGTTCATAACGCGAACCATAACAGCCGCAACTTCAGCACGGGTAATTGTGTTGTTAGGCTTGAACGAACCATCTGTGTAACCTGTAAGAACGCCAAGGTTAGCAAGGATGTTCGCCGCCTCTGCGTAGCCAGCGGTGCTCTGCACGTCGGTGAAAGCGGCAAAGGATGTCGCAATACCCATTGTGAGAACCATAGCAACCGCAAGAACTACCGCAACGGTTTTCTTGAGAGTGTTCATGTCTCAATTCCTCCTATTATAATTTTTGAAGAGTTTTTGTTTTCGGCCCGGAGCTCTCCTCCCCCGGGGGCAGGCCCGTCTCCGAGCCTCTATCGGAATTATAGCATTGCGGACCTCGTTCGTCAATAGATTTCAGGGAAATGTAACGGAAATGTAAAAATCACTTTACCTATCCGCCGGCCCCCCTGTCCACCGGAACAGGCCGCTCCGCAATAACGCCGACCCTTTGTTATAATTGAATTTTACACAATAAAATATAAAATGTCAATATATTTTTTCGTTTTGTAACAAACGCTTAATATTGGTTTGCGGGCGCCGGCGGTCGCAATTTGCATGGTTATGTCGCAAGATTTTTCTCCGCGCCGCCGTCATTTCGACAAACTGTTCCCAGCCGCGGCTGTATAATTATGTTGAGGAGTGATAACTAATGAAAGAATTGATTAAAAAAACTTGGCCCTTGTCCGCGAAAGGGGGCGCCGCCTTATGAAGCAGCGCCTGCGTTCCCTGGCGCGGTTCTGGGCCCGCGTGGCTCCGTATCTTGGCTCGGCCGCGGCGGCGCTGCTGCTGTCCAGAGCGGAGGGCATCGGCGGCAGCCACCCCTTTGGCTTCGCGTTTTTTGCCGCCGTGGGCGGCAGTCCCGCGGCGGCCATAGGCGGGGCGCTGGGCATGATATGGGCCGGGGCCGGGCTTTTGGAAATAGGCAGATACATATTCTCGGCGGCGGTGTTTATGGCCGTGTGGCCGGGAATACGCAAGGGGCGGCTGCCCTTTTTCACCAAACGGCAGGGGGCGGCCCTTGCGGCCATTATTTC
>CANRHW010000081.1 GCA_947630525.1 uncultured Clostridia bacterium
TATGGCCCAGGCTGACGAGTTTATCTGCAAGAACCCCGACGGTTACAACGCCATGCTGGGCCAGATGGGCGTCAATTACTCCGGCGGACAGAAGCAGCGGCTCTCCATAGCCCGCGCTCTTATCAAAAAGCCAAAGATACTCATTCTTGACGACAGTACCAGCGCGGTGGACACCGCCACCGAAGCAAAAATACGCGACTGCTTCAATCACCAGCTTAAAGACACGACCGTAATTATAATTGCTCAGCGCATTTCCAGCGCGAGAAATGCCGACAAAATTCTTGTCATGGAAAACGGAGAGATAGTTGATGTTGGCAACCACGATACGCTGATGCAGACAAGCTCCGTATACCAGGAAATTTATTATTCTCAGCTTGAAAAGGAGGAGGCGTAATTATGGGACCGAGAGGACCGAGACCCGGCGGCGGACCCGGCAGAGGACCGGGACCCGCTATGAACACCGAAAAGGCAAAAAATTCCAAGGGCACTATAATGCGCCTTCTTAAGTATCTTGCAAAATTCAAGGCCAGCCTTACGCTTGTTATTTTCCTTGTGTGCCTGAGCACCGCCGCAAACCTGGGAGGCACTTATTGCCTCAGACCTGTTATCAATTCAATCAGCCTTATCAATACGGTTGATGAAGCGACGGGCGCGGTAATTACCCTTGCGGATGTGAGCGGCGATATAACCGTTGGGCTCATAGTACTGCTTTCCCTGTATTTTATTGGCGCGTTGGCCAATTGGGGTCAGAGTTACGTGCTTGCGGCCATATCCCAGAATACCGTTAAAGAAATACGTATGGATATGTTCGCAAAAATGGAAAAACTGCCCCTCAAATTTTTCGATACCAACACTCACGGTGAACTTATGAGCCGCGCTACAAACGATGTTGAAACCATAAGCCAGACATTAAGCATGAGTGTGGCGCAGATCTTTTCGAGCATTATTACCCTCGTGGGTACTTTAATAATGATGCTTGTACTGAGTATACCGCTTACTGTGGTGACTTTGGTTATCGTGCCTGTAATGCTGTTCCTGACGCGGACAATCGCCAAGTATACCCGCCGCTATTACGGACGGCAGCAGGCGGCCTTGGGTGAGATGAACGGTCACATTGAGGAGATAGTCAGCGGCGAATACGCGGTCAAGGTTTTCTGCCGCGAAAAGGAAGCGGAAGAAAAATTCGACGTGCTCAGCGAGAGCTACTATAAAAACGCCGTTCGCGCACAGGTTGTATCCGGCGTAGTCGCGCCCCTGATGGGTATGTTCAACAATCTGAATTACGCCGTCACTGCTTTTATGGGCGGACTCTTTGCGGTGGTGAGGTTGTTTGGCGTTTTTGCGACAATGGACATAGGCTCGGTCGCGACTTTCCTAAATTGCAGCAATATGTTCTCCCGCCCGGTGAACGAGCTTGCGAATATGTTTTCCCAGTTCCAGTCGGCGCTGGCCGGCGCGGAGCGCGTGTTTGCGATTATGGACGAACCCAACGAATATATTGGCGATGCTGAAAAGCCCGAACTCGGCCCCGTAAAAGGCGAGGTTGTCATGGACCATGTGAATTTTGGCTACAACGACAGCCGCCTCATACTTAAAGATATCTGCATCCATGCCAATCCGGGCGAGACCATAGCCCTTGTAGGCCCAACCGGCGCGGGTAAAACCACTATAGTGAACCTGCTTACCAGGTTCTATGACGTCAACAGCGGCAAAATAACCGTCGACGGCGTCGATATCTCGTCGGTACAAAAGGATTCTCTGCGCAAGCGCATCGCCATTGTACTGCAAGACACCCATATGTTCAGCGAGACCGTGCGCGAGAATATTCGCTACGGCAAGCTGGACGCTGGCGACGACGATGTTGAAAACGCCGCATATCTTGCCAACGCCCATGAGTTTATCGAGCGTCTGCACGACGGCTACGACACTATGCTCAACGACGACGCATCTAATATCAGCCAGGGACAGCGGCAGCTTTTGTCCATAGCCCGCGCCATGATAGCCGACCCGGACATACTCATTTTGGACGAAGCCACGAGCTCGGTCGATACACGTACCGAATTGAAAATACAGGAGGCAATGAAAAACCTTATGTACGGCCGCACCAGCTTTGTTATCGCTCACCGGCTTTCCACCATACGCGAGGCCGACAAAATTCTTGTTCTTGTGGACGGCCGAATAGTCGAACAGGGCAACCACAAGGAACTTATCGCTCTCGATGGAATGTATGCCAAGCTGTATAACGGACAGTTTGAAAATTCCTAATATTTAAATTGAATGAAAAGTCATGGCCACCGGTTTATCGGTGGCCATGACTTTTCAATTAGAATGGAATTATTTGCTTGTCAGTCTCTGAGTGTCAAGAGCTATCATCATTTCTTCGTCAGTAGGAATAACAAGGGTACGTACCTTGGCGTCGGGGGCGGAAATATCCCTGTCGCCGCCCCGCTGCTGGTTAAGCTCGGGGTCTATCGCAACGCCCATGTATCCAAGCGTTGAGGTCACGGCCGCACGGCAGGGAGCGTTGTTTTCACCTACGCCAGCGGTAAATACGATTGCGTCCACACCGCCCATAACGGCCGCGTAGCTGCCGACAAACTTCTTAACGGTATAGAAGAACATATCAAGGGCGGTCTTGGCGCGCTCGTTGCCCTCATCGGCTGCGGCGAGCAAATCCCGGAAGTCGCTGGAAATGCCGCTTATACCCAGAACGCCGCTCTGCTTGTTCATAACGTTGTCCATGGCCTTGGGGTCAAGGCCCTCTTTCTCCATCATAAATGTGACGATGGCCGGATCGATGTCGCCGCAGCGGGTGCCCATTATTACGCCGGCAAGGGGCGTAAGTCCCATAGACGTGTCAACGACCTTGCCGTGGTCGATAGCGGCCACGCTTGAACCGTTGCCCAGGTGGCAGGTTATTATTCTAAGCTCGGAAAGGGGCTTGCCAAGCATTTCGGCGGCCCGCTGAGATACATACTTGTGACTGGTTCCATGGAAGCCGTAGCGGCGTACCTTGTATGTTTGGTAGTATTCATAAGGGAGACCGTAAAGGTAGGCCTGCGCGGGCATAGTCTGATGAAACGCCGTGTCGAATACGGCCACCTGGGGTACGCCCGGCATAACCTTTTCGCAGGCCTCGATGCCGATGAGGTTGGCGGGATTGTGCAGGGGCGCCAGGTCGATGCACTCACGGATGCCCGCCTTAACCTTTTCGTCAATTACTACGCTTTCGCTGAAGCTTTCGCCGCCGTGTACAACGCGGTGCCCCACGGCGCCAATCTCGTCCATCGAGGCAATAACGCCATGCTCCGGGCTCACAAGAGCGTCGATAACAAGGGTTATAGCGTCGGCATGGGTTGGCATAGCGCTGTCAATAACTACGGTGTCTTTACCGGCGGGTGTGTGTTTAAGGCGGCTGCCGTCAATACCAATCCTTTCGCAAAGGCCCTTGGCCATTACGAGCTTTTGCTCCATGTCAATGAGCTGATATTTGAGCGAGGAGCTGCCAGCGTTTATAACAAGAATTTTCATTATAATATCCTCCTATTAGTGTTCCTCCTGAAGCATGGGAAATACGGCTTGATTTAATTATTGGCCTGAGCCTGTGCCTGTACGCAGGTGATGGCAATTACGCCAACTATGTCCTCAGCCTTGCAGCCGCGGGAGAGGTCGTTTACAGGCTTGGCGATGCCCTGGGTTACGGGGCCGTAGGCCTCGGCCTTGGCAAGGCGCTCAACAAGCTTATAGACGATGTTGCCCACGTTTATATCGGGGAAGATAAGCACGTTCGCCTTACCGGCGACGGGGCTGCCGGGAGCTTTGGACGCGCCCACGCTGGGAACGATGGCGGCGTCGGCCTGAAGCTCGCCGTCGATGTTAAGTTCGGGGGCCTTTTCCTTAGCAAGACTTGTGGCCAGCTTAACCTTATCGACCATCTCACTCTTGGCGCTGCCATAGGTGGAATAGCTGGTCATTGCCACGCAGGGCTCCTTGCCAATAAGGGTCTTAAAGCTCTTGGCGGAGGAAATGGCAATCTCGCTGAGCTGGTCGGCGTCGGGATTTTCGTTCAGTCCGCAGTCGGAGAACAGGAACACGCCGTCGGCGCCGTACTCGCAGTTCGGCACGCACTCAATAAAGAAGCTGGAAACCAGCTTTGTGCCGGGGGCCGTTTTGATTATCTGCAAAGCGGAGCGAAGTACGTCGGCGGAAGAATGACAGGCGCCGGCTACCATTCCGTCGGCATAATCGAGCTTCACCATCATGCAGCCGAAATAAAGAGTATTCTTCATTGTTTCAGTCGCTTTTTCGGGCGTCATGCCCTTGGCCTTACGCATCTCATAAAATCTATCCGCAAAATCGTTAAATCTTTCGTCTTTTTCCGGATTGATGAGCGTTGCCTCAGAAATATTTAAATTTTCTTCATTTGCCATCTTGCAAATTTCATCAATATCGCCTAAAATAATAATGTGGGCGATGCCCTGTTCGAGAGCGGACGCCGCCGCGCGTATAGTGCGGATGTCGTTGCCCTCGGCAAGGACGATGGTTTTCTTGTCAGATTTGGCACGTGCTATGACGTTTTCAAGGAAATTCATTATAAATACGCCTCCAATAATATATTTTGGTATGTTTACATTATATACCAGTTCTTTTAAGATTTCAATACCCTTTTTAGATTTTTTTGACATGGGAGTGAATGTTTTATGACAATACGAGCCACAATTGCAGAGTTCAATCCTTTCCACAACGGGCACAAGCACCTTGTCGATTTAATGCGGGAGGACGACGGCGCAACGGTCGCCATAATGAGCGGCAACTATGTGCAGAGGGGCGGTTGCTCGGTCTACGACAAGTTTACCCGCGCCAGGGTGGCCGTTCAGTGCGGCGTGGACCTGGTTCTGGAGCTGCCGCTGATCTATTCGCTGTCCTCCGCGGAGTATTTTGCGCGGGGAGCGGTGGACACGCTGACGGCCTTTGGCGTGATAGACGAGCTTTGGTTTGGCTCAGAGGCGGAAAAGCTGGACGGTCTAAATGTGATTGCCGATTTGCTTTTGGATGAGCCTCCGGAATTTAAAGCCGCGCTCGGCGAAAATCTCCGTCAGGGCAAGGGCTTCGCTGCGGCGCGTAAGGCCGCCGCGGAGGCGGTGATAGGGGAGACCGCCAACCTCATGGACGAGCCTAACAACATACTTGGTATTGAGTATCTCAAAGCTTTAAAGCGCTCAAATAGCCCAATTGTCCCCGTGACGGTGCCGCGGGCCCAGGTTGGGCACGACAGCGACGAACCCGGAGAGAGTATTGCCAGCGCAAAATCCCTGCGCGAGAGCATGAAGACCGGTGAAAATATTGACAGCTATGTACCGTACCCGACGATTTTTGAGCCGGTATTCAGCAAACGCTTTGACCAGCTGATATCATACCGGCTTAAAATTGCCGATATAGACGAGCTTATGTGCCTGCCTGACTGCAATGAGGAGATAGCCCAACGGCTTAAACGGGCTTCCGGGGCCAACACCCTTGAAAGCATAATCGCTTCCGCGCACACGAGGGCCTATGCCGACAGCAGGCTCCGCCGCATACTGTTTAACCTCGTCCTTGGCAACCGCAATCGTTCCTACCTTAGTCCCACCTATATCCGTGCGCTGGCTTTCAGCAAGCGTGGAACGGAACTGCTGCGCCTTGCCGACGGCAGGGCGACGCTGCCGGTCGCTTCCCGTGGCGGCGCATTGAAGGACCATGAGATTTTTCTTCAGGAATGTAAGGGAACGGATGTATATAACCTTGTCATAGGCCGCCTTGGCGGCGAGGAATTTATGTATGTGCCCACCGCGCCGGATATGTGATATATACGTAATTTCCGGCACAATATGCTGCAATTTCAGCAAATGATTTTTTGGAGATGAAGTTATGAAATACAAAAGAATAGTCGTTAAGGTGGGTACTTCGACGCTGACGTACCCCAACGGAGAGCTGCACCTGCGCAATATGGAACGGCTGGTGGCGGTGCTCAGCGACATAAAAAACAGCGGGGCCGAGGTCGTGCTGGTGTCGTCAGGGGCAATTTCGGTGGGCGTTTCGAGGATGAAAATGCCCTACCGCCCCGCGGAGCTTCGGCTAAAGCAGGCGGTCGCCGCCGTCGGCCAGTGCCGGCTGATGCATCTGTATGACAAAATGTTTGCGGAATATAATAAGATTACCGCCCAGATTTTGCTTACGCGGGAAGACGTTGACGGCGGCGAAAGGGAAGAAAATCTTGTCAGTACCTTCCGCGCGCTGCTCGAAATGGGCGCCGTTCCCGTTGTTAACGAAAATGACTCGGTTTCTATAAATGAAATACAAAACGTGCACGGTTTTGGCGATAACGATACTCTGAGCGCGGTCGTCGCGGTTCTCTGCGGCGCGGACCTGCTTGTGCTGCTCAGCGACATTGAGGGCCTATACACCGGCAATCCGCGCGTTGATAAGGATGCCGTTCTAATCCGCCGCGTCGATGAGATAACTAACGATATCATAGCGGTTGCCGGCGGAGCGGGGAGCAGCAGGGGCACCGGAGGGATGCAGACCAAACTCGAAGCCGCCCGGCTTGCAATGGACAATGGCATAGATATGGTGATAACCAACGGCGCCAGACCCGAGGGTTTGTACGATATACTGGACGACAAAGAAGTCGGTACCTTTTTTTCGGGAGTGAAGAATAATGTTTGATTTGACGGAAATATGCAGGGCCGCAAAATCCGCTTCGCATAGGCTGATGACTGCCGGAACGGAGCAAAAAAATAAGGCCCTTTTGGCCATGGCGGATGCCATAGAAGGGTCGATGAAAGAAATATTAGAAGCAAATATACTTGACGTTGATTTCGCACGGGAAAAAGGGATGAAAGAGGGTCTTATTGACCGACTGTCCCTTGATGAAAAAAGGATATCCGCCATGGCTGACGGAATTCGTCAGGTGGCTGCCCTGCCAGACCCCGTCGGCGGCTTTGACAGTGTGGTTACTCGGCCAAACGGCCTAATCATAGGGAAAAAGCGTGTGCCTTTGG
>CANRHW010000082.1 GCA_947630525.1 uncultured Clostridia bacterium
GCCACGGCGGAGCTTATGCCCGAAACATAGCTGAGCAGCGGAGCCGACGCGGTGTTCAAATCCACGCCGACGCTGTTTACGCAGTCCTCCACAACTCCGCCCAGAGCGCCGCTGAGCTGCTTTTGGTTGCAGTCGTGCTGGTACTGGCCCACGCCTATCGAGCGGGGGTCTATCTTGACCAGCTCCGCCAGCGGGTCTTGAAGGCGGCGGGCGATGGAAACGGCGCTGCGCAGCGAAACGTCGTAGTCCGGAAATTCTTCGGCCGCCAGCTTGCTGGCGCTGTACACTGACGCGCCGGCCTCGCTGACCACCATGTACTGGACCTTGCGGGGCAGCTCGGCTATAAGCTCGGCCACAAAGCGTTCGCTTTCGCCGGTGGCGGTGCCGTTGCCTATGGATATGAGGGTGACGCCGTGTTTTTCTATCATATGCTTGAGCTGAGCCTTGGCCTTGGCCTTGTCGTGGTGTTCGAGGGTGAAATAGCCCACCCCGGTATCAAGTACGCGGCCGGTGGAATCCACCACCGCCAGCTTGCAGCCGGTACGGTAGCCGGGGTCCACTCCCAGCACCACATGGCCTTTTACGGGCGGGGTCAGCAGCAGATTTTTCAAGTTTATGCTAAACAGGCCGATAGCGCCCTTTTCCGCCCTTTCGGTGAGCATGGCGCGTATCTCGTTTTCAATCGACGGGGCGATTAGGCGCTTGTAGCTGTCCTCGTAGCTTTCGGTCACCAGGTTCGCCATGGAGCCGTCCTTTTTGATAAGACAGCGGCGGAGATAGCCGTATATCGCCTCCGGGTCCATATCTATCTTTACGGTAAGAGCGTTTTCCTTTTCGCCCCGGTTAAGGGCAAGTATGCGGTGGTCGGCGGCCTTGTTCACCGGCTCGCTGAACTGGGCGTACATAGCGTAGGTGGGGTTTTCCTCCTTGCCGGTGCGGCTGACGAGCATACCGCCCGAATAGGTCAGGCGGCGTATTTCCTTACGAAAGTCGGCGTTATCGCTGATGTCCTCGGCTATGATGTCTTTCGCCCCGTCTATGGCGCCCTGCGGGTCGGGCACGCCTTTTTCGCCATCCACATATTTTGCGGCCTCGGCAAAAATGTCGCCCCGAAATTCCTGAAGCATGATAAGCTCCGCCAGCGGCGACAGTCCGCGCTCCCTCGCAACCGAGGCGCGAGTCTTGCGCTTGGGCCGGAACGGACGGTAGATGTCGTCCAGCTCGGTCATGGTTTTGGCCGCGTCGATTTTGGCTGTTATTTCGTCGGTTAGGGCGTTCTGCTCGTCGATGAGCCGCCGCACTTCTTCCCGCCGGGCCTGCAAGCCCCTGAGCGCCTCGAGCCTTTCGGCAAACTCCCGTATGCGCTGGTCGTCCATTTCGCCGTGCTGCTCTTTCCTGTAACGGGCGATAAAGGGAACCGTGTTGCCCTCGTCCAGCAGCTTGACAAGATTTTCGCCATAGTCCTTGCGCAAATTCATTTCGGCGCAGAGCTGTGATAATATGTTGTCCGTGTTATCCATTTTAATACCTCGTTAGGCTTTGGCCGTATTACATCAAAAAAATTACGGCAGGCGCCGCAGGGCGGGAGCGATATTCCCGCCCTGCGGCCAGGCCTTTTTATTTCGCGTTTTTGGGATTGACGATGTCTCTCCAGGCTAAGTCGCCGCGTTCAAGTCCGCGTACCAATACTTCGGCGGTGGCGGAATTGGTGGCAAGGGGAATGTTGTGCACGTCGCAAAGGCGGAACAGCGCGTTCACGTCCGGCTCGTGCGGCTGGGCGGTGAGGGGATCGCGGAAGAACAGCACAAGGTCTATCTCGTCGTAGGCGATCCTGGCGCCGATCTGTTGATCCCCGCCTTGGGGACCGGACAGGAACCGGTGCACCTTGAGCCCGGTGGCCTCGGTAACAAGCCCGCCCGTAGTCCCCGTGGCACAAAGACTGTGCTTTTCGAGGATGCCTTTATAGGCGATGCAAAATTGTACCATGAGCTCCTTTTTCTGGTCGTGGGCGATGAGTGCGATATTCATATTTTTTCCCTCCGTTCTGATGTCCTACATTTTGTTGCTTACTCAAATAGTTTTTTAAAAAAGCCTTTTCTTTCTTTGAAATTCATTAACTCGACCCTTTCTCCGCAAAGACGCGCCGCCATGTTGCGGTAGGCCTTGCCGGCGTCGCTCCTGGGGTCGGCGGCGGCAAGCTCCGCGGCGTTGGCCGCTATAGTGATTTTTTCATCCTCCGGGACGGCCCCCAGCAGGTCGATGGACAAATAATTCATAACGTCCTCGACGTCGGGCATAAGTCCCTTTCTAATGAGCCCGGGGCGCAGCCGATTGATAATGAGCTTTATGTTGGTAAGCTCCTGCTTCTCCAACAGCGCCGCAACGCGGTCGGCGTCGCGTATGCCGCTCAGTTCGGGAACAGTGACGATAATTGCCTCGTCCGCGCCGGCGACTGCGTTTTCAAAGCCCTGTTCTATGCCGGCGGGGCAGTCGATAAGGATAAAGTCAAATTCCGAGCGTACCTTTTTGATAAGGGCTTTCATCTGAGTCCTTGTGACCGAGGTTTTGTCCCCGGTTTGCGAGGTGGGCAGGAGATACAGCCCATCCGCCTGCTGGCAGCGGAGCACGGCTTTGTGAAAATCGCAGTCCTCCCTGACCACATCCACAAGGTCATAAACTATGCCGCCCTCCATGCCCAGAGCGATATCCAGATTTCTCAGACCGATATCGCCGTCGATGAGCAAAACCTTTTTACCTCTTGCGGCCAGCGCATAGCCGAGATTTGCCGTGGCGGTGGTTTTACCCGCGCCGCCCTTGCCGCTGGTCACAACGATTACGTGTCCCATGGCACACACCTCCTTTGCAGCTTGATCAAATCATGGAATAAGAGTGTTGGGCGCATTAGTGTCAGTCTCCTGATTGCCGCTGAAATACTGGTCGATAGCTGCCCTGACTACCGGGGCCGCATGGCTGCCGCCGCCGGATTTCTCCATAACGCAGGCAATGGCTATCTGCGGAGCGTCATAGGGAGCGTAGGCAATATAAATGCCGTTGGTGAATATTTCGTTTATCTGAGCGCTGCCGGTTTTCGCCGCAACGGGAACGTCGCAGCCCTCGAAAGCCTCCCTGGCCGTTCCGCCGGTGACGACCATTCTCATTCCATTGGTGACGGCCTCATAGGCTTCGGGAGTTATTTCAAGGTGGGAGAGCGCTTGAGGTTTTACAACGATCTCGTCCTGCGTGTCGCTGCCTTGGATGCTCTTGACCAGATGGGCGCGGTAAACCGTACCCCCGTTAGCTATGGCGGCGGTGTAGGAGGCCAGCTGCAATGGCGTCACCAAAGTGTCGCTCTGGCCAATGGCCGCCTGCAAAACGTCGCCGGGCTGCCATACGCCGCCGCGCTTTTCCCGGTTTTCCGGGCTGGCGACGCTGCCGGCGCTCTCCTCGGATTCCAATTCTATGCCGGTCTTTTTGCCGAAGCCGAACTTCTCGGCATAGTTGGCGAGGGCCTCGATACCCAGCCGCCGGCCGGTTTCGTAAAAGAACACGTTGCAGGAGTCCCGTATGGCCTCGCTGACGTTTTCGCTCCCATGCGTGTCGCCGCTTTGATTGTAAAGCCAGCACCCGGGCTGGTAATCCTTGAAGTATGTGTATTTGCCGGTGTCCTCTATCTCCTCGTCCACGGTTATGACCCCGGCGTTCAGCGCGGCCAGGGCGGTGCAGGGCTTAAAGGTGGAACCGGGGGTGTAGGTGCCCATAATAGCGCGGTTTATCAGCGGACGGGCAGGGTTTTCCAACAGATATGAATAATTGCTGTTAAAGTCCTCGATGTTGTATGTTGGGTACGAGGCCATTGTCAGTATATCGCCGTTGGTCACGTCCATAACAACTATCGCGCCGGAATCGCAGGAGGCGCCGTTCTCGTCGTTTTCCGCCTCCGCGGCCAGGGTGGTTATAGTTTCGGCAAGCGCTTTTTCGCAGGCCTTTTGCAGTTCCCAGTCAAGGGTAAGCGTCACGTTGCGGCCATTTACGGCGGGCGTTTCCACCGAAGACTCGATGCTGCGTCCGCCTATGGTCTGGTCCACGGCTCCGCGGCCGTCCGACCCGCGCAGATAATCTTCCAGATATTGCTCCAACCCCTGCTTGCCTATCATTGAGTTGATTGTATAGCCCTTGTCCCGGTTGGCCTCGTATTCTTCGCGGCTGATGTTGCCTACGCGGCCGAGCACGTGGGTTGCGATACCGGGCTCGTCATAGTCCCGGACGGGCTGAACCACCACGTCCACTCCGGGCAGTGCCGCCGACTGTTCCTTTATGGCCGTTACCACGTCAATGCTCACATCTGTGCCGAAAGCATAGGGCGTTACATAGGAAAATCCCCTTTCATCCATGTCCAGCCGAACCTCCGCAAGGCTGAGCAGCCAGATGCCGCCGTAGCTTTCAAGCCCGTATTTTTCAGACAGGGCGGCCATTACATCGTCAGCCGTGGCGGCGGGGTCAAAGCCCTGTTCGGTCTTCCATTTTTCTTCGGCGGCCAGCCTCTCCTCCACGGTAGCTCCGTCGGCGGCAAAAGTGAAGCCGTCGCCCTCGCAAATGATTGGTATTTCAGCGTTTTTTGACTGGCCCCAGCGGTTGAAGATAAGGCATAGGTTGTATATGAGGCCGTTCAAGTCCTCGCCGCTCATATCCCTCTGCCGCTGAAGCTGTACGGCGTAGCCGCTGCGGTTGGTAGCTATAGCCCTGCCGTATCTGTCATAAAATTCTCCCCTTGGGGCCTGCAAGGTCACGCTTTTTGTGGTGCGGCGGTCGCTGCGCTCCCGGTAGTCCGCGCCGTCAACTAACTGGACTTTTATAAGGCCGCAGAGTATCAGTACCGCGCATAGGCTGATTATCATTCTCGCCGCTAAAAATCGGTTATTCATGCTCCGCCCGCCTCCTTATCAGCTTTTCAGCCGCCCAGAAAATCGGGAGAGATACAATCATGTTTATGGTTGCCGTAACCGCCGCCGTAAGCAGCCACCGCCCGGGCGAAATGCTCCCCCCGGGCACCGCCGCCGAAAAAAGGCCGTAACAGAAATAATATATAAATGTGAAAGGCCACACGTACAGCGACATAAATGCCGGGGAATTGTTGATTCTTTCATTGGCCAGGAGCTTCACCGCAACCGCCAGATACATACACAGCAGCAGTTGGAAGCCGAAGCCGCGCCCCACCGCTCCGTCCATCAGCAGGCCCAAACAGGCCCCCAGCGCCGCGGCTTTGGGCGGCTGAGTAAAAAAGCACACTCCCACAAGGGCCAAAACACATAGGTTGGCCGAAAAGGAAAACACTGTTAAATTTGGTACCAGGCTGTATTGCAGCAGAAAAGCCGCCAGCAGCAGCAGAGCCCGTATCACCATTCCGGCCTACTCCTTTCGTGAAATAATTATTCCTGAACGGATACAAGTACCTCGGTTATCTTTTTTGGATTGACGGCGGTCTCTATCTCGCAGTCAAGAGTGAGGCCGTTGTCGGCCCCGCTTATGCGGGTGACCCTGCCGATTACGATCCCCCGTGGGAAAATTCCGCCGGTGCCGGAGGTCTCTATTACGTCGCCCTCGATGATCTTGGCGTTTTTGTCCAAATAATTGAGAGAACACCGCCCCTCCGGGGTAAGTCCGCTCATGCCCTCGGCCAGGCCTATGTCATTGGTGCGGCCGCAGATGGCGCCCACCGACGATTCCACATCGGTCACGGCCTTGACCTTGGCGTAGTCGGGGCCGGCCTCAAACACGCTGCCAACCAGTCCGTCCGGTACGACTACGACCGAGTTGACCTTAACTCCGCTGAGCGTTCCCTTGTCGATGACAAGGGTCTCGTACCAGTCGCCGCTGTCGCGTGAAATAACGTTGGCCCCGGTGTATTCCGGGCCCTCGCGCAGATTTTTCATGTCAAGGAGCGCCCGCAGGCGGTCGTTTTCATTGCGGTAGGCCTCAATATTTATGCTCTCCTGGCGGAGGCGGGCGACTTCCTCTCTGAGCTGCTCATTTTCGGCTTTGTAGGCTCCGGCGTTGGCAATCCTGTCAAAAAAGCCCCCTACCGTTCCCAGCGAACTCAACGCGCGCTGCACTGGGGTCACGACCGTGCCCACGGCAGCGTTCAGAAAATCGACCTCGGTCACGGCCGCCGCCGACATTATGCCCAGCACCGCTCCGGTGACCAGCATAAGGATTATCCACATTTTTTTTGAAATTTTTTTCAAATTACCGCCCCCTGTGCGTGAAGCAGTTTGATCCCAAATTCTTTTTCGAGCATTTTGCCAAGGGCGCATACAGGCAGGCCGACCACGTTAAAATAGTCGCCTTCAACGCCCTCGATAAACAGACTGCCCAGCTCCTGAATGCCGTAGGCTCCGGCCTTGTCCATAGGTTCGCCGCTGGCGATATAGGCCGCTATTTCTTCGTCGGACAGCTCACGGAACCGCACCCTTGTCATTTCAAATGAAGCGGCGGTCTCCATAGTGGAGCACCTGACGGCGCTGTAACCCGTAAACACCTGGTGTGTCCTGCCGCTTAGAGCCCGGAGCATTCTCTCGGCGTCATCCTTTGACGACGGCTTGCCCAGAATTTCACCGTCAAGATATACGCAGGTGTCCGCCCCTATGCACAGGCAGTCCCTGCCGGCCCATTTTTTTGCGACGTGCAGGGCCTTTAGCATGGAGAGCCTGGTGACCAGCTCGGACGGATTGTCGGCGGAGACCTGACTTTCGTCAATATCCGCCGGTATTACCTTGGGGTCAAGGCCTATATTTTTAAGCAGACCGATCCTCCTGGGGGACCGTGAGGCCAGAATATACAGCATGGTTAAAAACCTCGGTTTTCTTCTTTTTTAACTTATAATAATTCCCTTAAATTATATCATTAATTCTTGTGCTTTTCAATAGTAAACTTCCATTTTTGTGAGATTATTTTTCGCCCCGCATTTCTAATGCCTGAAAA
>CANRHW010000083.1 GCA_947630525.1 uncultured Clostridia bacterium
CCATGGAGGAGCAGGGCCGCCGGTTTTACTGCCTCTGCGCCAATGCGGCGGAGGGGCTTTACGGCCTTAGGCCCAAGTTCACCGTTGGCCGCCCCAGAGACCCCAAAAACGGCGATCTGGCCTCTTCGGCGGCGCTGGCTCTGGGCGGAGCGCTCCGCCGGCGGCCCTCAGAAATAGCCGCCGAAATTGCGGAACGCATAGAATTGCTCCCCGGCGAAAAATTGGAGGTCGGCGGCAAGGGTTTTTTGAACCTTTACCTTTCGGCGGACTTCCTGCGGGGGCTTTTGCGGCCCGTGACGGAATTGCCGGAAATCAAGCTTCCGAATTTGTCCGACGGCAATTTTTATATGGCTCACTGTTATCACCGGCTCCGGCGGCTGCTGGAACTGCACGGCGGCGGCGAACCCGCCCCCCTTGAAGCTCCTGAGGAGCTGCGGCTGCTCCGCGCGGTGGCCTGGGAGGACCCGGAGGAGCTCGCCCCGGCCGCCATGGAGCTTTATGACAGGCTGGGGCTTAACTGCGGTCCCGAAAGGGAGCTGCTGCTCAAAAACGGACTGCGCCTTTTATGGGAAAGGAGAATTTCAAAGCTATGAAAAAGAAGCTTTTATCGCTGTTGCTCATATTGACTGTGGCGCTGGCCATTCCGGTCATGGCGGACGAAAGCGGCGCGGCCGTCACTGACGAGGGGATAGCCGTCACCGAGGACGAGTTTAGCGTAACTCAGCAAAAAATCATAATACGCGACCTGGCCCACACCTTGGCCGACAACTACCTATATGAAGTCACCGACGCAAACCTGCTGTACAACGCCCTTTGCTCCGTCATTGAAAACGGCGGGGTATTCGATTTAGACAAAGCTATTGAAGCCATGGTATATTCCCTTGGCGACGAGTATGCCGAGTATTACTCGCCGGAGGCCTATGCCGCCCAGACCGAGTATTACAAGGACAGCGGCTTTTACGGAGTTGGCATAACAATGGCTCCGCAGGGCGGCGGAACCGTGATAGAAAGCGTGTTCCCCGGCAGCGCGGCCGAAGTGGCCGGACTTATGGCGGGCGACGTGATAATCTCCGTGGACGGTATCGACGCCGCGAAGCTCCCTCCCGCTCAGGTCAGAGAGCTTATCTCCGGAGAAGAGGGAACTTCGGTGGAGATAACCGTCCGCCGCGGCGAAGACGAGGTGTTTGTCGCCAGGCCCATACGCCAGCTCATAAGAGAGGGTCACTCCAACATGAGCATATTGGACGGGAATATCGCCTATATCGACGTGGACTCCTTTACCGGCTCCCTGCCCGAGGAATTTGACGCCTATCTCGGCGAGATATCCGAAAAGAACATTGACAAGGTCATTCTTGACCTACGGAACAACGGGGGCGGCGACATCTACGCCGCCATGCAGGTGGCCGAAAAGCTCATCCCCGCCGGACTTATGGCCCGCATAAAGTACAAAAATCCCGCCGACGAAGAGATGATTTACTCTGAAAACATCCGTCCGCCCAAATTTAAGCTGCTGGTGCTTGTGAACGAAAACACGGCCTCGGCCAGTGAATTTTTGGCTATGGCCCTCAAAAGCAAGGGTAGAGCCGAGCTCATGGGTACCGACACTTACGGAAAGGGCTGTATGCAGCTAATGTTCCAAACGCCTACCGGCGGCGGAGTTAAGTTCACCATCGCCGAGTTCTACGCCCCCGGCGGCGAGCGCATCCACCATCAGGGGCTTCATCCCGACTATGTGGTAGAAAACACCGTAGTCCCGGTGGACGAGAGCGCTTTCGCCTTGATAAAGCTTGATCAGCTTAACATTCCGTCCACAAAGCTTGGCGTAGAACAGCGGCTCAACGCCCTTCGCCTTTTGTCCGCCGAAGATGTCGATGGAATTTATGACAATTCCACCACGGCGGCGGTCACGGTCTTTCAGCAGTACAATCAACTGGAACCCACGGGGCAGGTGGATTTTTACACCGCTCTCAAATTGAGCGACTATACGTACGATATGAGCACGGTTGTGGACGTTCAAATGCAGGAGGCAATTGATTATTTTAACAAATAACGCCGTTTAGCACGGCCTCGGCGCAGCGAATACCGTCCGCCGCGGCGGACATTATGCCGCCGGCATAGCCCGCTCCCTCGCCGCAGGGGTAAATCCCCCGCACCGAGGATTGCAGGTCCGCCCCGCGGACTATGCGCAGGGGCGACGAGGAGCGGCTCTCAACGCCGGTCAGCGGAGCGTCGGGGCAAGCGAAGCCCCTTAGCCGCCGGTCGATGAGAATTATCCCCTCGGCCAACGCGGACGAAATGAACTCCGGGAACAGCCTGCGTATATCCGTAGGAGTGACGCCGATTGGATAACTGGGCTCTATCGAGCCGATATCCGTCGACCGCTGCCCTTTAAGAAAATCCGCCACAAGGGTCATGGGAGCGCGGTAGTCTCCGCCGCCCAAGTAAAAAGCCCGGCTTTCCAGCTTGCGCTGGAGCTTGACCCCGGCAAAAAGGTCCCCCGCCGGCAGGTCCTCCGGCTCCACCGACACCAGCAAGGCGCTGTTGGCGTTTTTATCCGCCCGGGCGTACAGGCTCATGCCATTGGTAACGACGGTGTTTTCCTCACTGGCGGCGGCAACCACCCGTCCGCCCGGGCACATACAAAAGGTGTAGACCCCGCGGCCGTCCCTGAGATGAACCGCCGCCTTGTAGTCCGCCGGGGGCAGCCCGGCGGCGGCGCCATACTGCATTTGCTGTATCTGGCGCTGGGTATGCTCGATTCGGACGCCCACGGAAAAGGGCTTGCGCTCCATCAGCAGCCCTTTTTCGGCGCAGAGGGCAAACACGTCGCGGGCGCTGTGGCCGGCAGCCAATATGAGCCTGTCGGTATCTATCTGGCCGCGAGAGGTCTCTATTCCGCGCAAACGACCGTTTTCAATATAAAAATCCGTCAGCCGGCAGCCAAAGCGCACCGTCCCGCCCAGGGCGGTTATTTTTTTACGCAGATTTCTTACAACCGACACGAGCTTGTCCGTGCCTATATGCGGCTTGGCCAGCCAGGCTATCTCTTCGGGGGCTCCGGCGTCAATGAACTCGGCTATGACCTTGCGCAGGCGCGGGTCCCTTGTGCCGGTGGTCAGCTTGCCGTCGGAAAACGTCCCCGCGCCGCCCTCGCCGAACTGCACGTTGCTTTCGGGGTCGAGAGCGCCGCCCCGCTGAAACGCCGCAACATCCGCCAAACGCAAATCCACGTCTTTGCCGCGTTCGATGAGAATGGGCCTGGCTCCGGCGTAGGCCAGTATAAGTGCGGCAAAGAGCCCCGCCGGGCCGCTGCCGACCACCACCGGCCGCCGTTCAAGGCGGCTGACGGCCGGCTGAGGATATACGTAAGGGATATATTTTTCGGCGTCCTTGTGACGGACAAAGGAATTTTCATTTTCTATATCGACGACCAGCGAAGCGAGATAGTGTATATCCCCCTTATCACGGGCGTCGAGAGAAAGACGAAAAAGCTCCGCCCGGGAGATGATGCTCTCCTTGGTGTGGAGCTTGCGGGCCGCCTCGGCCCGTAGAATATCGTCGTTAAAATTTAACGGTAAACGAACGTTGTTTAACTTTATCATATAATCGCCTACTTTAAGCACAGGGCTTCGCCCGCCCGGGAACCGCTGATCCAGGCCCAATGCAGGTTGTATCCGCCGCAGTCGCCGCACACGTCCAAAATCTCCCCCGCGAAAAACAGGCCGCCCAGTATTTTTGACCTCATGCTAATGGGATCGACCTCGTTTAAGTCAACGCCGCCCCTCGTAGTCTGGGCCGCCGGCCATGAATTTGTCCCCGTAACTTGGAACCGCAGGGCCTTGGCCGCATTGACGAACCGTTTTATGTCGCGGACGGTGTACTGCTCTACGGGCCTTTCGGGGTCAAGTCCGCACTGGCGGCAGACCCGGCGGGTGAGGGGCTTTGAAAAATAGCCGCCCATAAAGTCGGGCATGGCCAGGTCGCCCGTATGTTCGGCCATAGCGAGCAGAACCTCTACCGCCGCGCCGAATTCCTCCTCAGGAAAGAGGTCGAGAAAAATTTCCATATCGCCCTCAAACCGATTTGAAAGCTGCATTATGGGTATGCCGGAAAGGCCGTAATCGGTGAACTGAACCTCCCCCACCTCTTCGCGAAGAAGCTCGCCTTTCGAAACGGCCCTTGCTCCGGCCCACACCCGGACGCCTTTGAGGTCCTTTTCGCCGCCGTTGGTACGAAGCTGGACAAGGGCGGGATAAGGAGTATACACCTTGTGACCCAGACTTTGGGCCATATCGAAGCCCGCGCCGTCGCTGCCCTGGGCGGGGGCAGCCTTGCCTCCGCAGGCCAGGCACAGCCGGTCGAAGCCCGCGCCGCCCACGGTGAAGGCCCCTGCGGAATATTCCACGCCGCCGATTTTTGTTTCGGCCGCCGTTTCCACCCCCAGCCGGGCGCACTCGAAGCGCAGAGCGTCCACAACGGCGGCGGCCCTCATGCTTCTTGGGTAGGCGCGACCCTCCTCCAGGGTCACGGGCACGCCGAGGCCCGCGAACATATCCCGGACAAAATCAAAGCCCCTGCCCTCCAGGGCGGTTTTAAGGGCCTCCGGCGAGTGCGTAATATAGTGCTCCGGCGAGATATCCGCATTAGTAAGATTACAGCGGCCGTTCCCGGTGGAAAGGAGCTTTTTCCCCACCCGCCTGTTGCCCTCGAACACAGTGACAAAAGCCGACGGGTCGGTTTTTTTGGCAAATATGGCGGCGGTAAGGCCCGAGGCTCCGCCGCCGACAACGGCTATCCTCATAGCAGCTGATCCTCGCTTTTTGCGCTTCTGGTCATAAGGTCTCTGACGGCGGCGGCGGGACTTTTGCCCTCAAACAGCACCGCGTAAGCCTGATTTATGATCGGGAGCTCCACGTTGTACTTTTTGCCCAGCTCGTAGCCTGCCTTTGTGGCCCACACGCCCTCCACCGTCATATGTACCTCGGCAAGGGCCTGTTCAAGGGTCTTGCCCCTGCCAAGGAGGATACCGGCCCGGCGGTTGCGGCTGTGCATGCTTGTGCAGGTCACAATCAGGTCGCCCACGCCGCTGAGACCGGCAAAGGTCTTTTCTCTGGCGCCCATGGCCACGCCCAGGCGGCTTATCTCGTGGAGACCGCGGGTCATAAGGGCGGCCTTGGTATTGTCGCCATAGCCGCAGCCGTCGGCAATGCCCGCGCATAGGGCGATAACGTTTTTCATGGCACCGCCCAGCTCCACGCCGCAAACATCGGGGTTGGTGTAAACACGGAAAGTCTCGCCGTTAAATATCTGCTGAACCTTGAGCGCCACCTCGGGGTCGCCGCAGGCGGCCACATTAGTGGTGGGAATGCCCCGGGCCACTTCTTCGGCGTGGCTGGGGCCGCTGAGGACGGCCACGGGAGAATGGGGCAGCTTTTCGGCAATGACCTCCGACAGGCGGCGGAGGGATTTTTCATCTATTCCTTTTGAAACGTTGACTATTATCTTGCCGTCGGCCTTTGCGGCCAGCTTGCCCGCGGTGACGGCAACCGCCGCGCTCGGCACGGCGCTGACGAGGATTTCGCCAAAGTCCGCAGCCTCGTCGATATCCGATGTAAAGCGCAGCCTTGCGTCCCCAAAGGGGACGCCGGGCAGGAACTCCTTGTTTTCCCGGTCGTTTTTGAGCCTTTCGCTCTCCTCGGGCAGGTAACTCCACAGACATACGCTGTGGCCGAGCTTGTCCAGGTGCAGGGCGAGGGCCGTCCCCCAGCCGCCGCTGCCGATAACGGATATATTCATGATTTCCCTCCAGTCGAGTTTTATTACCTCTACGGGGTATTAGTTATTTTTCTTTTTGCCGCCGAGCCGGTTTTCCTTGCCGTGATACAGGCGGACGAGGTTTTCCTTATGGCGGAGTATGCACAGCAGCCCCACGCAGACGCAGAACACGCAGACAGCGGTGCTGACGCTGTTATTGACAAAGCGGAACGCTATAGCCGCCGCGGGAGCCGCCACGGAGGCCGCCACGGAGCCCACGGACACATAGCGGGTGATAAGCACCGCCAGCAGGAACACACCCAGAGCTATCAGCGCCACCCGCCAGTCCAAAACCAGCAGCGCCGCAAAGCTGGTGGCCACGCCCTTGCCGCCCTTAAAGCCGTGGTAGCAGGGGAAGTTGTGGCCGAGAATTGCGCCGCCGGCCGCAAAGCAGGGGCAGATGTCGTTGGAATGCGGATATATCAGCCGGGCCAGCAGCACGGCGACAACGCCTTTAAGTATATCCAGCGCGAACACCAGGGCCGCCGGCCCCTTGCCGTAGGTTCTGAGCACGTTCGTGGCCCCGGCGTTGCCGCTGCCGTGTTTGCGCACGTCGTCCTTTTTGAACAGGCGGGAATATATCACCGCAAAATTTACCGAGCCGATGAGATAGCCCATCAGCAGCATTACCAGCATATCGCCGGTAGTAATGACGTTACTGTTTATCATAAGTATTACCTCCGATCTGATTTTTCCGGCGGGAAAACGGCGGTTCCCCGGGCCGTTTTCTCAGCTTTCCGCCTTTTTCCTTTCCCGGACTATGAGCCTGATAGGCGTAGCCGTCAGGCCGAAGCTCTCACGGAGCTGATTTTCGATATAACGTATATAACTAAAGTGCGCCAGCTCTTTATCATTGACAAATATAATAAAGGTCGGGGGCTTGACGGCGGCCTGGGTCATGTAATAGAGCTTGAGCCGCTTGCCCTTGTCGGAGGGCGGCTGCACCCTGAGCACCGCGTCGGCCAGCACGTCGTTGAGAACGCCTGTCTGTACCCGCCGTGAATGCTGCTCGGAC
>CANRHW010000084.1 GCA_947630525.1 uncultured Clostridia bacterium
AGCGCCGCGGCTGGCTCCGCTGAACCGTCCGTCAGTGATGAGGGCCACTGTTTTATCCAGCTTCATGCCCGCAAGGGCGGAGGTGGGATTGAGCATTTCTCTCATACCGGGGCCGCCGACTGGGCCCTCGTATCGGATGACCACAACGTCGCCGTCAACTATCCGGCCATTATAAATAGCGTCGATGGCTTCTTCTTCGCTGTTAAATACGCAGGCGGGGCCGCTGTGCCGGAGCATTTCCGGAGCGACGGCGCTGCGTTTTACTACGCAGCCTTTTTCCGCCAGATTGCCCCAGAGTATCTGGATGCCGCCGGTGGGGCTGTATGGATTTGTAAGGGGACGAATTTGCGTTTCATCCTTGATATATGCGCCCTTGACGTTTTCACCAACGGTCTTGCCGGTGACGGTGATGGCCGTGGGGTCTATAAAGCCGCCCTTTATAAGCTCCGCCTGTACTGCGGGAATACCGCCCGCAAGGTTAAGGTCCTGCATATGGGTGGGGCCCGCGGGAGCAAGGTGACAGAGATTGGGCACCTTGGCGCTCATTTCATTAAACAGGTTCAAATCTACGGGTACGCCCGCCTCGTTGGAAATGGCGATAAGGTGCAGCACGCTGTTGGAGCTGCATCCTAAGGCCATGTCGCACGCAAGGGCGTTGCGGATAGACTTTTCGTTTATTATCTGACGGGCGGTTATGCCCTTTTTGACAAGCTCCATTATTGCCATACCGGCGTGCTTGGCAAGGAGCGTACGGCCGCTGTGTACGGCGGGGATGGTTCCGTTGCCGGGCAGGGCTATGCCGAGAGACTCGCACAGGCAGTTCATGCTGTTGGCGGTGTACATTCCCGCGCAGCTGCCGCAGCCGGGGCAGGCGCCCTCCTCGCACTCCTGGAGCTTGCACTCGTCAATAATGCCGGCTTTATAGGAGCCGACGGCTTCAAACATTTTGGACAGGCTTATTTCCTCGCCGTCAAAGCGTCCGGCCATCATTGGCCCGCCGCTGCAAACCACGGCCGGTATATCCATGCGTACCGCGGCCATTACCATACCGGGGACAATCTTGTCGCAGTTGGGTATGAGCACAAGGCCGTCAAGCTGGTGCGCCATGGCCATAGTCTCGACACTGTCCGCAATCAGCTCGCGGCTGGCAAGGCTGTATTTCATTCCTATATGACCCATGGCGATACCGTCGCATACGCCGATCGAGGGTATCTCAATGGGCGTACCGCCGGCCATTCTCACGCCCGCCTTAACGGCGTCGGCCAGCTTGTCAAGGTGAAAATGCCCGGGCACAATCTCACTGTGAGCGCTGACGACGCCGATAAGCGGACGGTCAAGCTCCTCCTTAGTGTAGCCCATGGCGTAGAAAAGACTTCTGTTGGGGGCGCGCTCAACGCCCTGAGTTACGTTTGCGCTTCTGAGTTCCATTTTACTTCCTCCTGTTATAATTTGGGGGCGCATAAAATACGCCCCCTACATACGGTTTTTTTACTTTTTGAGCCAGCTCATCATCTTGCGCAGCTCTTTGCCCACCTTTTCAAGCAGGTGCTCGCTCTCTACGCGGCGGGTGGCAAGGAACTTAATCTTACGGCCGGAGGAAAATTCCTGCATGAACTCGCTGGCAAAGGTGCCGTCCTGAATCTCGGAAAGGACTTTCTTCATCTCTTTGCGAGTTTCTTCGGTGATAAGACGCTTGCCGGTGCGATAGTCGCCGTACTCGGCGGTGTTGGAGATAGAATATCTCATCATTGCGAAACCGCCGCTGTTGATAAGGTCAACAATGAGCTTCATCTCATGTATGCACTCAAAGTAAGCCATCTCAGGCTCATAGCCCGCCTCAACGAGAGTGTCAAAGCCGGCTTTCATCAGCTCGGTAACGCCGCCGCAGAGTACGCACTGTTCGCCGAACAGGTCAGTTTCGGTCTCCTCACGGAAAGTGGTTTCAAGAATGCCGGCACGGCCCGCGCCGATACCGCTGGCGTAAGCGAGAGCGTAGTCCTTTGCGTGGCCGGTTGCGTCTTGATATACCGCAATAAGGCTGGGAACGCCCTTGCCTTCAAGATACTGAGAACGTACGGTATGGCCCGGGCCCTTGGGAGCAACCATTATAACGTCCAAATCGGCGGAGGGATTGATAGCCTTGAAGTGTATGTTGAAGCCATGAGCGAACATAAGGGCGTTGCCGGGCTTCATGTGCTTAGCGACCTGATTGTTGTAAATGTCGGCGGCAATCTCATCAGGCACCAGCATCATTACAAGGTCGCCGGCCTCGGCGGCGTCCTCAACTTCCATTACTTTAAGGCCGGCCTCTTCGGCCTTGGCCCAGCTTGCGCTGTCCCTGCGCAGACCAACGACAACGTCAACGCCGCTCTCGTGAAGGTTCTGCGCGTGGGCATGGCCTTGGCTGCCGAAGCCGATGATGGCCACGGTCTTGCCGTCCAGCATACCGAGGTTGCAGTCAATGTCATAGTACTTTGTAATCATGTGAAAAACTCCTTTATTTTTATTTGATAGGGCGTTGCCGTCCTGTCTGCTCAATGTAAAGCGGCGTTTATTTTATCCCGTGCGACACTCCGCCGCGCGCCAAAGCCGTAACGCCTGTCCGGCACATTTCAAGGATATCGTATTCCTTCATCATTTCCATAAAACCGTCGATCTTGCTCGGACTGCCCGTCAGTTCGACAATAAGGCTCGACACGTTAAGGTCAACGATCTTAGCCCGGTATATCTCGCATATACCGCAAATTTCACGGCGCACGCGGTGGTCGGCGGCGATTTTTACCAACAAAAGCTCACGGAACAGGCTTTCGTCATTTCTAAGGTGCACAACGTTGCGGGTCTCTTCCAGCTTTTTCGTCTGCTTGATTATCTGTTCAAGCACCTGATTGTCGCCCTCGGTCACAATGGTTATGCGCGATATCTCCGGATTGTCCGTATTTGACACGGTTAAGCTGTCTATATTGAAGCCCCTCTGGCAAAACAGGCTCGACACCCTTGCCAGTACGCCGCTGTGGTTGTCCACGAGTATGCTGAGGACCTGCTTATTTTGCTTATTAGTCATGGCTACTCCTCCATTACGTCGTCTATAGTGCCTCCGCCGGGAATCATTGGCAGCACCTTTTCTTCCCTGTCGATAACGCACTCTATCCATACGGGGCAATTATCCTTAAGCGCCATTTCCAGCGCTTTGGTGAACTGCGCAAGATTTTCGCACTTATAGCCTTTGGCCCCAAAGCCTTCGGCCACTTTTGCATAGTCGGTAACGCGTTCTGGTTCGCTCCCGCTGTAACGGCGGTTATAGAATACCGTCTGCCACTGGCGAACCATGCCAAGTACGCTGTTGTTCATAATAACGGTGATAACGGGCACGTTATAGCTCACGGCGGTGCAGCATTCGTTCATATTCATGTGGAAAGAGCCGTCGCCTGTGATATGGATAACCGGCCTGTTGGGGAAAGCTATCTTCGCCCCGATGGCCGCGCCGTAGCCGTAGCCCATGGTGCCAAGGCCGCCGCTGGTAAGAAAGCTGCGGGAATGGAGGTGACGACAGTACTGAGCCGCCCACATCTGATGCTGGCCAACGTCGGTAACATATATGGCGTTCTCTCCGGCTTGACGCGATATTTCGGCCATTATCTGATGAGGCTTTAATACCGTTGGGTCGTCAACAGGTTTTTTGTCCTCGCCGCGCCACTGATTTATCTGCTCTATCCAGGGGGTGTGCTTTTTCTCGTCAACCAGCGGCAAAAGGCGCGATAGGATATCCTTAACATCGCCGACTATGCTGTAATCGACGGCGACGTTTTTGTTCACCTCGCTGGGATCGATGTCTATCTGGATTATGGTTGCGTCCTTTGCAAATTTTTCGGTGTTAAGCGCCACACGGTCGCTGAAACGGGTGCCGATAGCAATCATTACATCGGCCTTGTCCGCGGCCTTGTTGGCAGAAAGACGGCCATGCATACCCATAAGGCCAAGGTTCAGCGGTTCGTCGCAGCCAACGATGCCCGCGGCCATAAGCGTGTGCGCGGCGGGTATTTCCGCTTTTTGCATGAGCTCCCTCAAATCCTGACAGGCCTTGGCGCTGCCAACGCCGCCGCCGAAGTAAATAAAGGGACGCTCGGCCTTATTAATTATATCGGCCGCCGTTTCGATCTCCTCGTCGCTGACATGGGTGACGTAGGTGTTGCCCTGCTTTTTGCCGGGAACAAACTCACACTTGGCGGCGGTGACATCCTTGGGGATATCCACCAACACGGGGCCCTTGCGGCCGGTGTTTGCGATGCGGAAAGCCGCCCGGAGCGTATCGGCCAGTTCCTCCACCCTGCGGACAACAAAGTTATGCTTTGTTATAGGCATAGTGATACCGGCGATGTAGACCTCCTGAAAACTGTCCCGGCCGATAAGGCTCGTGCCGACGTTGCCGGTGATGGCCACCATGGGCACGCTGTCCATATACGCCGTTGCGATGCCGGTCACAAGGTTAGTAGCGCCGGGGCCGCTTGTGGCCAGGACGACGCCGGTCTTGCCGGTAGCCCGGGCATAACCGTCAGCCGCGTGACTGGCGCCCTGTTCGTGAGCGGTTATATATTGCTTTATTTCATCGCGGTAGTCGTAGAGCGCGTCGCAAATATTCAGTATAGCGCCGCCCGGATAGCCGAAAAGCGTATCAACGCCCTGCTCGACAAGTACCTCCGCAAGAATTTGACTGCCATTGAGAATCATAATTTGCCTCCTTGCAAAACCATTATTTATATTTTATAACAAAATTTATTTTTGTCAAGTGCTTTTCGGGATAAAAGCAAATATCGTTAACTTCATTTAATCAAAGAATGACGCGGATCAGCTTTGGCCGGTAGCCCGTATCTTCGAGCGCCTTTAGAATACGCGCTTTGTGCTCGCTGCCGAAGGCTTCCAGAGTGATTTTAAGCTCCACGGCGGCGTTGCGGTTGGTGGCCACAAACTGATTATGCTCCAGCTTTATAACATTGCCGTCTTCTTTAGCAATCACGTCCGCAACCGCGGAAAGCTGACCGGGCCTGTCGGGCAGGAGCACCGAAACCGTAAATATCCTGTCGCGCTGGATAAGTCCGTGCTGGACGATGCTGCTCATGGTGATAACGTCCATGTTGCCGCCGCTGAGTATAGCCACCGCCTTTTTGCCCTTTAAATCGAGCTGTTTTAACGCGGCTACCGAAAGGAGCCCGCTGTTTTCCACTATCATTTTATGGTTTTCGACCATGTCCAGGAACGAAACTATCAGGTCTTCGTCCTCAACGGTAATAATGCCGTCGATGTTTTTTTGAATATACGGAAATATCTTAGTTCCGGGGGTTTT
Source organism: uncultured Clostridia bacterium (assembly GCA_947630525.1). Classification (GTDB taxonomy): domain Bacteria; phylum Bacillota; class Clostridia; order UMGS1883; family UMGS1883; genus JAFLUQ01. The sequence goes on from CANRHW010000084.1 coordinate 5,339, forward strand.
TACCGCCGTGCCGTCGGCAATGGTATTGACGGCGGGCAGGGTAGTGACCTCTCCCCTTTCAAGGGAAGCCTTCATACAGGCGGCGCCGGCAGGCTCGACGCCGATCACCTTTACGCCAGGATGCATGAGCTTGGCCAGCGTTGACACACCTGCGGCAAGGCCGCCCCCGCCTATGGGCACAAGTATGTAGTCCACTAAGGGCAGCTCTTTAAATATCTCCATAGCGATAGAGCCCTGACCTGTGGCCACCGCAAGGTCGTCAAACGGGTGGATAAAGGTGTAGCCCTCCTTTTCCGCCAAGTCCAGAGCGTATGCGCAGGCCTCGTCGTAAACGTCTCCGTAAAGTACAACGTTGGCCCCGTAGCTCTTGGTGCGGTTCACCTTCATAAGCGGAGTGGATTTTGGCATAACAATAGTTGCTTTAACGCCATACTTTTCCGCGGCGTAGGCCACGCCCTGCGCGTGGTTGCCGGCCGACGCCGTAATGAGCCCGCGCGCCCGCTCCTCGTCGGTAAGAGAGCTTATTTTATAATAGGCGCCCCTGACCTTATAGGCCCCGGTAAACTGCATATTTTCCGGTTTAAGATATATCCTGCCGCCGGTCTGTTCGCTCAGAAACTCGCTGTAGACAAGCTTGGTTTCAAGGGTGACCTCCTTGACTTTCTCGGCAGCCTCTTCAAATTTTTCAAGCGTTAGCATTTCACTCATACTTATCCGTCCAATACAAATTATTTCACTATATTTTACATGAAAGCGGCAAAAAAAGCAAGTGAAAAAATAAATAAAAATGTTGACATTATTTCTTTTCAGTAGTACAATATAGATAACATTTTAAAACAAGGAGAGATAAATGCATGAAAAAGTTGTTATTTTTGCTTCTCTCCCTCACACTGTGCTTTTCGTTAGCCACCGGGGCCTTTGCCCAGGCGGTTATCACGGTTGACGGGATTGAAGTAAAGCAGGTTGACGCCAACGGCGACCCCGTGCCCGACATGGGCAACGACCATCTTGTTCCCCTCCGCGCGGTGCTCCAGGCCATGGGCTACAGCGTTGATTACGACGCGGAGACCAACACCGTCAGGGCCGGTACCTTCGCCGATCCTGAATACGTCTTTACCCCCGGCAACGAGGGCTTTATCGAAAAGGACGGCACTACTTTTGTTGACGCCGAGAGCCTTAGCGACCTGTCCTATGTGGTTACCTTGGGCAACGGCACCATCGCTTACGATACGACGGCGGTTGAAAAAGAAACCGGCTATTACAGGATAAGCCTTAACGGTCAATATCTGACCGCTCCCCCGCTGGCCGCCGAGGATGTGACCGAGACCGTCACGAACGATGACGGCACCACCGAGGAGGTTACCCACACCCGCCGCGACC
>CANRHW010000085.1 GCA_947630525.1 uncultured Clostridia bacterium
CAGACGGACGCCTCCATAAATCCCGGCAACAGCGGCGGGCCGCTGCTCAATTCCAACGGCGAGGTGGTGGGCATCAACACCGTAAAGGTCTCCGACGCGGAGGGCATGGGCTTTGCCGTGCCGGTCAATATCTGCCGCCCGGTCATAGAGCGTATAAAAAACATAGGCTCGTTTCGCACGCCCTATATCGGGCTTTACGCCTATACGTCCGAGGCGGCCCGGTATGTAAAAAAGGTGTCAGGATTTAGCCGCGGCCTTTATATCGTCCAGCTCGACCCCTCCGGGCCGGCCTTTGAAGCCGGTCTGCGCTACGGCGACGTAATTGTTTACGCCGACGGCCGTGAGGTCGACAGTATGCTTGCCCTGAGACGGCAGCTTTTTAATCATCAGCCCGGAGAAACCGTGACCCTATCCTTTCTCAGGGACGACACCCTCCGCGAGGTAACGGTGACTCTTGCGGAAAAGGAAAGTTGAAAAATTTGGATAAACACTTGATTTTTCATAGGAACTGTGATATACTAAAATGAAAGTATATCCATGCGCACTTAAATCCCGGAAAGGATGATATAAATGGAAAAAAAGGCTGAAGAGAAAAAGTACTTCACCTATGAGGGCAAGCCCATGGTTCGCCGCGGCGACGTTATCTATTACGGCGACATGAAGGAAAAGTACATCGTGATTTTTACCATCAATTCAAAAAAGACGGTGGGCGACCTCGAAGTTGCGGACTCGGTTACGATAGAGCTCAGCACCAACAATGGCCACGGAAAGGAAAAGGTAATTCGCAAGGCCAAGCGCGAAAGCCTTTACAGCGCTTTTGACGTGGGGGAGTTCTGGCTCCGTGACACCCTTGAAAACGCCTGAGAAAAGAGGCTGACGAAATGACGGATTGGACTAAGGAACAAAATTTTACCATGCTGGCGGACTTTTATGAGTTTACAATGGCCAACGGCTATTTTGTCAACGGCATGGGCGACAAAATCTGCTATTTTGATCTTTATTTCCGCAGTATACCGGACGGCGGCGGGTTTGCCGTCATGGCCGGAACTCAGCAGGCGATAGAGTATCTGAATAATTTGCATTTCACCGAGAGCGATATAGAATATTTCCGCAGCAGGGGGATTTTTAGCGAGGAGTTTTTGAAATATCTGACGGATTTCAAGTTCAGCTGCGACGTTTGGGCCGTGCCCGAGGGAACGCCGGTGTTCCCTCACGAGCCGCTTATGATAATCCGGGGCCCGGCAATCCAGGCGCAAATGGTCGAGACCATGCTGCTGCTGACCATCAATCACCAGACCCTGATCGCAACTAAATCCAACCGCATTGTCCGCGCCGCCCAGGGCAGAGCGGTGATGGAGTTCGGCTCTCGCCGGGCTCACGGATACAGCAGCGCCATATTGGGCGCCAGGGCGGCGTACATAGCCGGCTGCGCGGGTACGGCCTGCACCATCAGCGATAAGTTTTTCGGCATTCCGGCCCTTGGCACGATGGCTCACAGCTGGGTGCAGATGTTCCCCGGCGAATATGAGGCTTTTAAGGCCTATGCCGAGGTCTATCCCGACGACTGTACTCTGCTGGTCGATACATATAATGTGCTTAAAAGCGGCATACCCAACGCCGTAAGGGTGTTCGACGAGGTGTTGGCTCCTATGGGCAAGCGGCCCAAGGGAGTGCGCATCGACAGCGGCGACATAACTTATCTTTCCAAAAAGGCTCGCAAAATGTTGGACGAGGCAGGCTATCCCGACTGTAAGATAGTGGCGTCCAACTCCCTTGACGAGTATATTATCCGCGATACCATAAGTCAGGGCGCCTGCATAGATTCCTTCGGCGTGGGCGAAAGGCTTATAACGGCCAAAAGCTCTCCTGTTTTCGGCGGCGTGTACAAGCTTGTGGCCGTCGAAGAGGACGGGAAGATCGTCCCGAAAATAAAGATAAGCGAAAATATACAAAAGATAACCATCCCGGATTTTAAGGAGATATACCGCCTTTACGATAACGACACGGGCAAGGCCATCGCCGATGTGCTCACAAATCATGACGAGGAGATCGACGATTCAAAGCCCTATGAGATATTTGATCCCGAGCATACTTGGAAGCGCAAGACCGTTACCAACTTTACCGCCAAACGGCTGCTGGTGCGTGTCTTCGACAAGGGCGAGGCGGTCTATCGGTCGCCGTCCCTCGATGATATACGCGACTATTGCGCAAAGCAGATAGATACCATCTGGGACGAGGTAAAACGCTTTGAAAATCCTCACAAATACTATGTCGACCTTTCTTCCCGCCTGTGGATAATCCGCCACGGCCTGCTGGAAAAATACTCCGCCGGTTATGGGGACTGAGTTTACAGGGCCGGGCCCGAGCGGTCATTTGACCCTCGATTTAACCCGCGCGGAGTTAAATCAAAAAGGAGCGGAATTTATGGCAAAACCGAGCCATAAATTCTGCTCCCCTTTTTTTTCGTGTTTTTACGGCGGCGTTATTTCTTTTCCGACAGATAGCGCTTAAAGACCACTTCAAGGATTTCGTCTCGCTCCACCTTGGTGATAAGGCTGCGGGCGCCCTTATGGCCGGTAATGTAGGTAGGGTCGCCGGACATTATATAGCCCACCATCTGACTGATGGGGTTGTATCCCTTTTCCACAAGCGCATTGTGGACACGGTCAATTATGGATTCGATCTCCGCGTCCCGAGAACGGTTAATCTCGATTTGAGTTGTATGATTAGTTGCCATGGCGAGGCCCCCCTGTAAAACTGATTACTTATATGATACACCAATTAATTTTATTTTGCAATAGCTTTAACACAAATGTAAAACTAAATTTTTTGATATAAACAAAAAACTATTGAAATTAATTTTCGGTTGTGATATTATATAAAATAGAGATGTTCAATAAGGGCCAAAGGCCCGTAACGGAGCGCTTTCAGCAGGAGGCGGCGTCTCCTGGGGGCAGCTTAATTTAGTTATATAGATAATGGAGGGAAAGAAATGATTATCCAGGAATCGGCCGAAAATTATCTTGAAGCCATACTTATGATCAAACAGCGTAACGGCGAGGTCCATTCGGTGGACATAGCGGCGGAGCTGGGCTTTAGCAAGCCGAGCGTCAGCGTGGCTATGAAAAACTTCCGTCAGAACGGCTACATAACCATGGATGAGCACGGCCACATCGAGCTCACTGCGGCGGGCCTGGAAATAGCCGAGCGGATATATGAGCGGCATCGGCTCATTATGGCGCTGCTGTCAAAGCTGGGCGTTGCCGAGGATACCGCCAGGGAGGACGCCTGCCGTATTGAGCACGACATCAGCCCCGAGACGTTCGAGGCGCTAAAGACCCTCTATGAAAAGCTTTAAAAATAGGAGCTGAAATGATATGAAGAAAATTTTGGCGATAATTGCCGCTATGGCGTTGATAATGACCGGCTGCAATGCCGTGCGGACGGGCGGGGATAAGGACGGTTCCGCGCCCGACGAAAGCTACGCGGCGGACAGCCGTGAGGGCGGCACGGGCAGCGAAGAGGATAAGGCCGGCGACGGGAACAATAAAAACGAGACCTCATCTAAAGGGAACGAAACGTCAAACGGCGAAATGTCGCTTGAAGATAAGCTGTGGCAGTTGTTCTATGTGGCGCCCGAAGCCGTCAGCGGCGAGGGGGCCGTTACCGAAATGACCGACACTTTTGCCGCCGGCGCCAAAAAACATAAAGTGGGCGGCATAGTAGTCTTTGCGCAAAACGCCGTTGACAGGATGCAGCTCATGCGGCTGCTGGGCGATTTGTCGGTGGGCTTTGAAACGCCGGTATTCATAGGCGTGGATGAGGAGGGCGGCATTGTCAGCCGTCTTTCCAAGACCTGCGGCGTTACCGACAATGGTAAAATGAGCGAGGTTGAAACCGCTTCGGAAGCCCGTAAAATAGGAGAAAGGCTCGGCGCTGAGCTGAGCGGGCTCGGCTTCAATATGGACTTCGCTCCCGTGGCCGACATGCTTGTAAATCCCGACAACACCGAGATAGGCTCCCGCTCCTTTGGTTCCGACGCCGTGGACGTGGCCGAAAAGGTGGCCGCCGAGGTGGAGGGGATGCAAAGCCGGGGCGTCAGCTCTGTGCTCAAACATTTCCCCGGCCATGGCAGCACCTACGCCAATTCCCACGAGGGTACCAGCGAAAGTCAGCGCCTTATTGAACAACTCCGCTCCGAGGAATTTTTGCCTTTCAAAAGCGGCATCGCCTCCGGCGCTGATTTTGTAATGGTGTCGCATATGTCGCTGCCTAACGTGGTGGGCGACAATACGCCCTGCTCTCTTTCGCCCGCGGTCATCAGCGGCTTGCTCCGGGGCGAGCTGGGTTACCAGGGCATAGTTATCACCGACGCGCTGAACATGGGCGCTGTCACTGACGTATACGGAGCGGGCGAGGCCTGCGTAATGGCGGTCGAGGCCGGGGCGGATATGCTGCTCATGCCCGCAAACCTTGACGAGGCTCATGCCGCCCTGCTTGAAGCCGTAAACAGCGGACGCATAACCGAGGCCAGAATAGATGAAAGCATCGAGCGGATTATGTCGGTAAAAAGAAAAATGGGTCTTATAAAATAACAATTTGCGGAAAACAAACTGTTACTAATCTGTAAATAATTTCCTCTGGTTATTGCGAAAAAAAGTTTTATGTGATATAATAAAACTAAGATTTTATTATATCACAGCTTTGATAAAAAATACATTTTATGCCAGAGGAGAACCGTATGGAAAGAATATTTGAAATCACCGAACTTGACATGGAAAAAGCCCGGCGCTGCGTGCAGAACAATGTCGTGGCCGAGGGCCTGTACAAAAAATACGACGTTATGCGGGGCCTGCGGGATATTAACGGCAACGGCGTTATGGCCGGGCTGACGAATATTTCCGAGGTTAAGGCCAAGGAAAAAGGCCAGCCCTGCCCCGGCGAACTGTATTACCGCGGCTACGACGTAAAAACGCTGGTGAAAAATTTTGTGGCCGAAAATCGTTTTGGCTTTGAGGAAACTGCCTATCTGCTGCTGTTTGGCGAATTGCCCAGCAGAAAGGAGCTGGAGGACTTTAACGAGGAGCTGGCCCAGCGCCGTACTCTGCCCCAGAATTTCACCCGCGACGTAATCATGAAGGCTCCCAGCGAAAACATGATGATAACTCTGGCCAAAAGCCTGCTCACTCTTTACAGCTATGACCCCAACCCGGAGGATACCTCGGTGCCCAACGTCATACGTCAGTGCCTCAACCTTATCAGTCAGTTCCCCATGATGGCTGTGTACAGCTATAACGCATACAGTCATAGCATGGGCAACAGTCTGTATATCCACCAACCCGATCCGGAGCTGTGTACGGCTGAAAATATCCTTCGTATGCTCAGGCCGGACAAAAATTATACTCACCTTGAGGCCTCGGTGCTGGATATGGCCCTGATACTCCATATGGAACACGGCGGCGGCAATAACAGTTCCTTTACCACAAGGGTGGTCACGTCCTCCGGTACTGACACATACTCTGTTATGGCGGCGGCGCTGGCCTCTTTAAAGGGGCCGAGGCACGGCGGCGCGAACATAAAGGTCGTCCAGATGTTTGAGGATTTGAAAGAAAACGTCCGCGACCTTAAAGATGAGGACGCCGTGGCCGATTATCTGCGCAGGCTGCTCCATAAGGAAGCTTTTGACAAGGCCGGCCTTATCTATGGCGTCGGCCATGCGGTGTATTCGATTTCGGACCCGCGCGCGGAGATATTCAAGGACTTTGTGCGCAGTCTGGCGGCGGAAAAAGGCTTGCAGGACGAATTTGAACTGTATAACACGGTTGAGCGCCTGGCCCCAAGGCTAATTGCGGAGGAGCGGAAAATATACAAAGGGGTAAATACCAACGTGGATTTTTACAGCGGTTTTGTGTACAGTATGTTGGGTCTGCCGGTGGAGCTTTACACGCCCATGTTCGCGGTTGCCCGCATAGTGGGTTGGAGCGCGCACCGGCTGGAGGAAATAGTCAGCGCCGAAAAAATAATCCGGCCTGCCTATAAGGCCGTGGCTCCCCGGCGGGAGTACGTGCCGATTTCTCAGAGGTAAGGTTATTAAAAAGGAGGAGAAGTATGAAAAAGGTAATCATCACTATTGGCCGCGAGTTCGGCAGCGGAGGCCGCGAGATCGGCTTAAAATTGGCCGAAAAACTTGGCGTTCCGTTTTTTGACAAGGAGATAATCCGCAAGGCGGCGGAGGATTCGGGCATAGTTGAAAGCGTTATGGAGTATTATGACGAGCACCACACCTCGCCGATATTTGCTACCGGGTCGATACTCTTTGACATTTACCAGATGCCGATGAGCGACCGGGTGTATCTGGAGCAGAGCCGGGCCATAAAGGCCATTGCCGAAAAGGGCAGCTGCGTTATAGTGGGCCGCTGCGCCGATGTGGTGCTTGAAAAAAATCCCGGCCTTGTGCGCATCTTCATTTGCGCCGATATGGCGGACAAGATAGCGCGTAAGCGCCAGATACTCACCGACAAGAGCGATTCCCAGATAGAGTCTCATATCAGGAGCGTGGATCGTAAGCGCGCCAAGTATTACAGCTATTACACCGATAAAAAGTGGGGCGAGGCCAAGCAGTACGACATCTGCATCAACAGCAGCCTGCTGGGCATCGACGGCACCGTGGACATGATAGCCGACGCGGCCAT
>CANRHW010000086.1 GCA_947630525.1 uncultured Clostridia bacterium
AGGTCAGCGACGATAAAAACCTCGACGAGGTTTGGATTGAACAAATATCCCTCCGCGAGGCGCTGGATAAGCTGCCACAAAAGGAACACACCATAATCGACCTTCGGTTTTTCAAGGGCCGTACTCAGACCGAGGTGGCCGGGGAGATAGGCATAAGTCAGGCCCAGGTCAGTCGGATAGAAAAGAGCGCTATAGAGCATTTGCGCAAAAGCCTATAGAGCGCTGACAAAGTCAGCGCTCTTCAAAGGGGAACCCTAACGGTTCCCCTTTGAGAGAACCTCTCCGGGAACATTCCGTTCCATCATTGACTTTACAATTACAATAATATAATCAAGCAACTAACTATGTAACACAATATAACGTGGGTCCAGCGTCACGCTGGCGGGCGCTTTCGCTTACGAAATATCGCTTTTATAAAGTTGAAAATGATATTTCTACCCCGATTAAAGTATAACATCCCGGGTACACGCCCCGGGATGTTATGTTTTCTATCGAAAGGGAGTTCCCTTTCGAGCTATCCCCATTGTTCACGGGGTTTATCATCAGTCTGAGACTTCCATTTTACAGTCCCTTTATTTCTTTACAGCTCTACAGCGTCGTCTAAATCAAACAGTGCGCCAAAGTCTACTGCCGGCGCGTCGGCCTCGTCGGTATAGCCGTATATTACGGTCTCGCTGTATCCTTCATTGCCGCCGATTTCGTTGAGCTTTATCTCTCCGCCTTCGCCAAGGTCGGGGAAGGCCGTCTCCTTAACCGTGTCGGGTGCGCCGTTGTCCGCGTACTTGATCTCTTCCGTACCGGGACCCGCGCTGTTGTCGGACTCAATGATCCATGAGGTTTCAAAGCCACCCAAGGGGGTTACGGTGTCGCCCTTAATCAATACCTGATATACAAGCGTGTCGCTGATATCGTAGTCTTCCTTAACGGCTACGGCTTTGAGCAGGCAGCTGTCTTCGAGCTTAAGCGTCGTGCCGCTCTTTATGCTCTCGCCAAAGTAAAGCGGGTCACTGCCGTCGGTGGTGTAGTAGATGGTCGCGCCGCTGGTAGCGCAGCTGATGGTGACCTTGTTGTAATCCGTATACTTGGTCTCACGCACGGTGGGCGTGGCGACCTTTCTGGATACGGTCAGATTGGTTGAGAATACATCGCTGTTGGCGTATCCGCTCTTGGCGGCTATCATTTTGAACGTGCAGCTGGAAGAAATCGTTATCGTGCTGCCGGAGGTTATCTTTTTGCTGGAAGTTGTGGGATCGTCGCCGTTTGTAGTATAGTATATGCTGCTGCCGCTGGGGCCGGTTGCCCTTACCTTAATGCTTGCGGAGGAGGATGTGCTGGTGCTGACCTTGGTCAGGGTGGGCTTTGCCAGCTGCTGAATGTTAAGGCTGAAGTTGAACAGCTTGCTGGAATATCCGCTCTTGACGGCAAGGAGATATACATAGTTGAGGCCGGGCTTTGTAAGCTGGATGCCGGAGCTTGTATATTTTGCGTCAGAGGTGGTGGGCGTAGTGCCGTCGGTCGTATAGTAGTAGGTAACGCCGCTTGTCGGAGATGTGAGAGTCACCTTGACGCCGCCCATGATGTTTGTCTTTTTGGGCGTGGGCGCCTCAATGCCGTTGCCCTCTATGTTGGCGGAATAAACCTTGCTTGGAGCGTAACCGCTCTTGCAGGCTATGAATTTAAGCGTGCAGTCCTTTGTAATGGTTATGCCGCTGGTGGAGTACTTCTTGCATACGGACGAGGTTTTTGCCACAGGGGTGGAACCGTCAGTGGTGTAGTAGTAGGAACAGCCGCTCACAGGGCCGGAAAGCTTGTACACCGTCTTACTGCCGGAGGTGCTCTTAGTCAGCTTGGGCTCGCCCAGCCGCTCGATATTTACGCGGCCGGTAGCGATGGCGCTGTTCTGATAGCCGCTGCGCACGCCGATAGCCTTGATTATGCAGCTTTCGGTAACAACAACTCCCGAGCTGGTATATCTACTGTCGGATGTGGTGGGATTTGAACCGTCGAGTGTGTAATAAATCGTCGCGCCCGAGCAGGAGATGGTTATCTTCCTGCCGCCCTCCACATTGGTGGATTTGAAAGTGGGCGTGGCGACGCGGGCCTTTGTAACGGTCACGGTGTAATAACCAACGGGACTGTAGTCGCCGCTCTCAACGGCTATGGCCCTGACCTCGCAGGATTTAGTTACCTTTACGGATTTGGAGTATCTTGTGGAAGAGGTAGTAGGATCCGTACCGTTGGTAGTGTAATAAATTTTGGCGTTCTTAGAATCGCTTTTCAATGTGAAAGTGGCGCTGCCTGTCGTGGTGGTGACAGAAATGTTGGGCGTGGAGACCGAGCTTTCTTCATCGGCCATGGCGCACAGCGGCAGGGTCATAATCAGCAGAGCAAAAAGAACGTTGGCAAGCTTTCTGATCATGGTTTTTCTCTCCTTTAATTATTGAACTTTTTTACCGAACCACAATTTATGGTATTTTATATGTACATCATAGCACAAATTGTTGTAAAATGGAAGAGATTTTTCAAAATGTAACGTGAACTTAAACAACAATTTACAATTTAGTAACAATTTAGCGCCCCTCAATTTGCTGATGAGAGAAATTTGCCATTGACTAAAGGCGAAGTTTGTGATATAATTTATTTTGTATTAATGTGTGAAAACGGATAAAGCTTCCGGCAAAAATGTCGAAAGTTCGGTTCGCGCCCGAACTTCCGACGACTGACATAGCAAAAAGGTGATTTAATGTTGAAAATTGGCGTTGACGTAGGGAGTACCACGCTGAAATGCGTGGTGCTTGACGAAAACAACAGAATAGTATATAAGGAGTACAACCGCCACTACAGCATGATAGTGGAAAAAACGGCCGAGCTGTTGGAACGGATAATGGAGCTCTTCCCCAATGACAGGGAAATGGGCCTCGCGGTCTCCGGCAGCGCCGGCATGGGTATGGCCGAAAGGGCCGGGCTGGCCTTTGTGCAGGAGGTATACGCCACCCGCATAGCCGTAAAAAAGGCCGTCCCTAACGCCGACGCTGTGATCGAGCTGGGCGGCGAGGACGCAAAGATACTTTTTCTCCAAGGCGGACTGGAAGTCAGAATGAACGGCAGCTGCGCCGGCGGCACGGGGGCTTTTATCGATCAGATGGCCACCCTTTTGGCCATAAGTCCCACCGAGATGAACGAATGCGCCAAAAATTATGAAAAAATATACACCATAGCGTCACGCTGCGGCGTCTTCGCCAAAAGCGATGTGCAGCCCCTGCTCAATCAGGGGGCGAAAAAGGAGGATATCTCCGCCAGCATTTTTGCCGCCGTGGTGAACCAGACCATTGCCGGTCTGGCTCAGGGCCGGGAAATAGAGGGCACGGTGGTCTATCTGGGGGGACCGTTGACCTTTATGGACCAGTTGAGGGCGGCTTTTGACCGCCAGTTGGGGCTCAAAGGCGTTTGTCCCGAAAATTCCCTTTACTTTGTGGCCGTGGGCGCGGCCCTTTCTCCGGCGGTCAAGACCGTAGATTTGGCCGAGACTATTGAAAACGTGAAAAAATACACATCCTCCGGCGAGTATCGGAGCTGCCCGCCCCTGTTCAAAAATCAGGAGGAATACGGGGCTTTCCGCGCCCGGCATAACGCCGCCCGCATACCCATGACCGACAATCCCGACCCCAAGGAAGTCTACATAGGCGTGGACGCGGGCAGTACCACCCTAAAGGCCGTGGTGCTTGACGAAAATGGCGATATAATCCACGCCGACTATATGCCCAACAGCGGAAATCCCATACCGCTGCTACGGGATTTTCTCATGAAATTTTACGAAAAATATCCAAGGGTAAAGGTTCGTGCCTCCGCGTCCACCGGTTACGGCGAGGAGATAACCAAAAACGCTTTCGGCTTCGATATGGGCCTTGTGGAGACCATGGCTCACTTCACCGCCGCCAAAAAATTTGACCCGGATGTGGACTTTATCATCGATATCGGCGGTCAGGATATAAAATGCTTCAAGATTAGGGGCGGGGCCATAGACAATATATTCCTCAACGAGGCCTGCTCCTCGGGCTGCGGCTCGTTTTTGCAGACCTTTGCCGGGGCTTTGGGCTACAGCATCAGCGAATTTGCCCAAAAGGGTATATTGGCGGACAAGCCGGTGGATTTGGGCTCCCGCTGCACGGTGTTCATGAACTCCTCGGTCAAGCAGGCGCAGAAAGACGGGGCCGGTATTGAAAACATTTCCGCCGGGCTCAGCATAAGCGTGGTCAAAAACGCCATATACAAGGTCATTCGCGCCGCAAGCGCCGACAGTCTCGGCAAAAACATTGTGGTTCAGGGCGGTACTTTCCTGAACGACGCCGTGCTGAGGGCCTTTGAAATGGAGCTGGGCAGGAATGTTATCCGCCCGAATATCGCCGGCCTTATGGGGGCCTACGGGGCGGCCCTTTACGCCATGGCCAATCCGCCGGAAAAATCGTCCACCATCACCCCGGAGGGACTTTGGGAATTTAAGCACGAGGTCGGCTCCGTTACCTGTAACGGCTGCACCAATCACTGCAGGCTGACGATAAACAACTTCGGCGGCGGCCGCCGCTTTATTGCCGGCAACCGCTGCGAAAAACCGCTGAAAACCAAGTCCGCGGCCGAAAAGCTTGACCTGTTTGAATATAACCGCTCGCTTTTGGACGCTTACGCGCCGCAGGAGGGGGAGCGGGGCATTATCGGCATACCTATGAGCTTAAATATGTGGGAGCTGTATCCTTTTTGGCATACGCTTTTCACAAGGCTGGGCTTTAAGGTACTGCGCTCGCCGGCCAGTGATCGGAGCCTTTACCTTTCGGGCCAGCACACAATACCGTCGGACACGGTGTGTTTCCCGGCCAAGCTGGTACACGGCCACATCGACGCGCTGATAAACATGGGCGTGGACGCCATATTTTATCCATGTATGTCATATAATCTTGATGAAGGACTGTCCAGCAATCACTACAACTGCCCCGTTGTGGCCTATTATCCCGAAGTCGTCAGGGCAAACGTGACCAATATGGGCAGGACGAAATTCATATATGACTACGTGGGCCTCCACCGCCCCAAAGATTTTGTAAAGACCATGCACGGGATACTTTGCCGTGAGTTTGGGGATTTTGACATTAAGGCGGTACGGCGGGCGGCGGAGGCGGCCTATGCCGAGTACCGCGCTCACATGGGGCGCATAGCCGCCAAGGGGCAGGAGTTTTTGAAGCTGGCCCGGGAGAGGAATATGCCGGTCATAGTCCTCTGCGGCCGCCCTTATCACCTGGACCCGGAAGTCAGCCACGGCATCGACAAGCTCATCTGCGACCTGGGGGCCGCGGTCATCACTGAGGACAGCGTAAGTCCCCTTGTGGAGCCGTTCGAGACCCATGTCCTCAACCAGTGGACCTATCACGCCCGGCTTTACGCGGCGGCCAAGTGGGCCGCGGAGCAGGGCAATGACGTGAACGTGGTTCAGCTTGTGTCCTTTGGCTGCGGGGTCGACGCCATCACCGGCGACGAGGTTCGCCGCATAACCGAAGAAAAGGGCAAGATATACACTCAGATAAAAATAGACGAGATAACCAATCTTGGTACCGTCAAGATACGGCTGCGGAGCCTGTTCGCCGCGCTGAAATAGCGGCGGCTCCACCGCGCCGTGCGCATGGATTTTATTCTCCGCTCGTAATGGGAGGCACTTATGGAAAAAACCTTGTTTACCAAAGAAATGAAGGATGCGGGCTACACTATCCTCATCCCGGATATGTGCCATATACATTTTAAGATAATCAAAGAAATAATGGTCAATCACGGCTATAACGCCGAGATACTCTACAACACCGGCCAGGGAGTGGTCGACGAGGGGCTTAAGCACGTACATAACGACACCTGCTATCCGGCGCTGTTGGTCATAGGACAGATGATAGACGCCCTCAAAAGCGGTAAGTACGACCTGCATAAGGTGGCCCTGCTGCTGCCCCAGACGGGCGGCGGCTGCCGGGCGTCCAACTACATATCCCTGCTGCGCAAGGCCCTTACGGCCATGGATTGGGCGTTTATCCCTATTATTTCGCTGAATTTCAGCGGCCTCGAAAAGTCGCCCGGATTTAAGCTGACCCTGCCCTTTGTACGCCAACTGCTGACGGCGGTGGTCTACGGCGACCTGCTTATGCTGCTTGACAATCAGGTCAAGCCCTATGAGGTGAGCCGGGGTGACAGCGCCGCCTGCGTGGATATGTGGATAAACAAGCTCAGCGCTGATTTCCGGCAGGGCAAGGGCGTATCCAAGGCTGACCGCCGGGCCGCTCTCCGTTCTATAGTCCGCAGCTTCGCGGGCATACCCGTGAAGAAAGAAAAAAAGATAAAGGTTGGCATAGTCGGGGAAATTTACGTTAAATATGCGCCCCTTGGGAATAATAATCTGGAGGACTTCCTTTACAGACAGGGCTGCGAGGTCATGCTTGGAGGGCTTATAGATTTCGCCCTTTACTGCACGGACACGCCCATCGACACCATAAATATTTACGGCGGCAGCAGCCTGCTCCGGGACGGATACCGGCTTGTGGAGAGCTATCTTTCCTCGCTCAAAGACGAGATGATAGCCGCCGTAAAGGAAAACAGCGGCTTTACGGCGCCGTCGTCGTTCAAGCACCTTAAGAGCAAGGCCGACGGCGTTATAAGCACCG
>CANRHW010000087.1 GCA_947630525.1 uncultured Clostridia bacterium
GAGCTGGCGGAAAAATATGACGGCGTGGAGACGGAGCTCTCCGGCAAGCTGCACAGCGTTCCATCCCACGTCCCGGGCCCGGCCACGGTCGAGCTCGACACTGAGCTTGGGCTCATACAGCTGACCCGTTACAACGGAACCATCGACGGCGAGATCGGCGATACTGTTACGGTAAAGGCCCGGCTTTCTCAGCCGGAGGCTCCGGTCAACGACTACGGCTTTGACAACCGAGCTTACCTTTACAGCCGGGGAATATTCCTCACTGCCGAAACCGCGCAGGCCCCGCGCATAACTTCCACCAAGCGGCGCGGGCTGCTCTGGACGGCTTCAAAAGCCAGGGAGCACGCCCTGCGAATGGGTGAAAAGCACCTCGGCGGCCGTGCGCTGGAGCTGTATGGCTCCGTGGTTTTCGGCGACAAGGACAGCCTCAGCTCCAGTCTTAAAACGGTGCTGGAGAAATCGGGACTTAACCATATTGCCGCCGTGTCGGGCATGCACCTGTCAGTGGTGGCGGTGATACTGATGTTCCTGCTTTCCATGCTCTTTGGCCGCAGGCCCGCGGCAAGACTGCTGACCATACCGGTCATGGCGTTTTTCGCCCTTGTTACCGGCGGCGAACCCAGCGTGGTTCGGGCCTTTATTATGAATACGGTCTTTCAGCTTTCCTTTGTTTTTTACAGGGAAAACGACAGCCTTTCGGCGCTGTCGCTGGCCTTTATGCTCATGTGCGGCTTTAATCCCATGACGGCGTTCAGCGTGGGGTTCCAGCTTTCGGCGGCGGCCACTCTGGGGATAATCCTTTTTGCCGGGCCGCTTGCCTCGCCCGTCAAATGCCTTGCGGGCAAAGAAATGTTCAGCGGCGGGCGAATTTCGCGCATCGCCGGCAAGGCTCTGCGAAGAGCGGGCGAAATCGTGGCGGTCAGCCTTGGGGCCCAGTTGGGAACGTTCCCGATATTAGCCTATTACTTCCATTACATAGCCACATATTCCCTGCTGTCCAACCTGCTTGTAGTGCCTCTGCTAACGCCGGTCATGGCCTCGGGACTGCTGCTGGCCATAATGGGGTCCATCCCGGTGCTGGGCAATTTGCCCGCCCTGATATGCGGGCCGTTATTGGAGCTTGCGGCTTTCATTGCGGAAAAAATCGCAGCGCTGCCTGGAGCGGCGCTTCCACTGGGGCGGCCGGACATACTTTTGATTGCGGCTTACGCCGGGCTGCTGGCGGCAATATTGGCCGGTTTCAAGAGGCGGCGGCTGGCCGCCATGATTTTGGCCATATTCTTCGCCGTAACCTCCGCCGCCGGCTTAGTAAGGCTGAGGAGGGAAAGCGGCGCCGAGGAGCTTTGCTTCATAAACGTGGGCCGCGGCGACTGCGCCCTGTTCAAGCTGAAAGACGTCAACGTTCTAATAGACGGCGGCAAGGGTACGGCTCCGGCGGACTACCTTTCCGCCAGAGGGATATTCAGCTTGGACTGCGCCGTGCTGACCTCGGCCGGGATCGAGCATGTTTCCGGCATGATCGAGCTCGCGGACGGCGGCTTTATAAAAGACCTCTATATTCCTTCCGACATGGAGAGTACCGACCGCTTGGAAACGCTTTTGCTCTCCGCCGCCGAAAACGGGGTAAACGTCAAAAAATATTCCTCCGGCGGTTCGATTTATATTGGAGGCCTGACTTTGAACTCCCTGGGCAGCGACGGCAGCTCGGTTCAGTTGTTGGCCGAATACGGCGGCAAAAGGATATTATTCTGCGGCGACGGGTACATGGACTGGACGGACTGCGACTTGGTCAAGCTGCCCAGCCACGGTTCCGGCGGCTACAACTATTACGGCGAACTAAGCCGCTATAAGCCGAGGTTCGCTGTAATGACGGCGGCAGGCGAAACCGCCGCCGTCAAGTCAGGTCAGTTCAAAGTTCTGCAAAAGCTCGGCATACCTTGCTATATTCCCGACCGGGACGGGACGGTCACCGTTGATTTGAGCGGAGACCTGACTGTAACGACCACCAGAGAAAAATACCAATAAAAAATGCTCTGTAACCCGGCGGCACCGCGCCGCTGGGTTACAGAGTTTTTTTCCCGTTATTACTCGCCGAACACCGTATCGACTATCTTATGTGCAACCCGCGCCGCATTTGACGCCGGTTTGATTTTTGCCGTGATATCGCGGCGGCGGCACACCGACAGCACAAGGCCCATAAGTACAAAGCAGGCAAGACAATCCGCCCCGCCGCCGCCCACTATTGGCAGCCCAATACCGACGCCGGGGAATAAATTGAAATTCATAAGAATATTTACGATGAACCTTAGCGCAAGCACGGTGGAGCCGCTGAGAGCCAACGCAAATCCGTAGGGGTCGCGCACTTTTGCCGCCGCCACGAACAGCCGCCACAATAGCAGCGCCGCCGCCAGGATAATAGCCGCCGTCGGTATCCATCCGCACCGGCCCAATATCCCCACAAGGGCATATTCGGAAAAATAATTATTGAAAACATCTGGAAATCCGCCGGATATTCCGCCGAGCGGCCGGGCGTTTTTTATCACTTCGCCGGCCTGCATGGCGAGCCAGCCGGCGCCGTTTGGGTCGGTCGCGCCGGCAGTGAAAAACACCTCAATCCTATCGCGCATCCATTGCTGCGAAATCAGCATTACCGCAAGCGGCAGAGCGCCGAACGCCACATTCACCGGCAAAAGTATTCTCGCCGTGCGGCTGCCGCGCACCGCAAGCACCGTAAAAATCACAAGATAGCTCATGGCCAGCAAAAGCACATATGCCGCGTGGAAGCACATCGCCACGGCGGCAAAGGGCAGGAACATAAGTATGCACAGACCAATCAGCTGCACCGGGTTATATTTCTTTTTCATAAAAAGCAGTCCAATAAACAGTGGCGGGCAAAACTGTGCGAGGGCGAGCACCGCCGTACAGCTCACCACCCTCCGGCTTGCGGCGAGGATCAGCATTGCCGACACCGTGCCAATATAGACCGGCAGCGCCGCCCGTCCGACGCGGGTGCAGTCAACGAACATCATACCCGTCATCAAGGCGAACCCCGCAAGAATATACACCGATTTAAGCTGCCCGATACCGGCGTTTATGCACACTGCGATGCCGGCGGCGGCAATTATCGCCGCCGCAATGAAAAGCGGCCATTCGGTTCTGGGGCGGTGCTTTT
Source organism: uncultured Clostridia bacterium (assembly GCA_947630525.1). Taxonomy (GTDB): domain Bacteria; phylum Bacillota; class Clostridia; order UMGS1883; family UMGS1883; genus JAFLUQ01. Next base: position 3,173 of record CANRHW010000087.1, read on the forward strand.
TGTCCAGTTTAAGGCCGATCTCCTCCGGGCTGCCCATGCGGGTCAGGGCGGCTTTTTCAGCCGTTTCCCTACTCTGGCCGGAGGCAACGCCGGCCTCGATTATCTCATCTATGTGAGACGAGAGCTCCGCCCTCACGTCGGCATGGACGGATTTGGCCCATATGCGCGAGCAGACCTCGTCGAGGAACTCTTCCGTTTTATTCATGACATAGCCCTCCCCTCATGAGGCCGAGAACCTTGTTCACCGCGCCTGTGTAAAGCTTCCATTCCTGCCTTTTTTCGCTGAGCAGCGCACGGCCGGAATCGGTAATGCGGTAATACCTGCGCCGCCGTCCGCTGTCGGCGTCCACCCAATATGCCTCAATGGCGCCGTCGTTTTCCAGTCCGTGCAGCATGGGATAAAGCGTGCCTTCTTTGAGTTCAAATACGCTGCCGCTGAGCAGCGACAGCCGCTGCACCAGCATATAGCCGTACATATCCTCTCTTTCAAGCAGCGACAAAATCAATATGGACGTGCTGCCCTTGACCAGCTCTCTGTTGATTTTCACGGTCGATTTCCCCTTTATGTAGATTATCTTTATACATAGTAATTCTATGTATTTGTATTATAGCACTACATATGTCAATTGTCAAGGGCTTTTTTAATTTTTAATAAAAATTAAGGGGCCGTAAATTTTCATGTTTCAAATACAAGGTCACAGCGGCCCTGCACATCAAAGGCGCTGAAATATTTTTCCTCCATAGGTATCCACCGTTCCTTAAACTGAACCAATTTATCCGGGCCATCGCGTTCAAGTATGCGGCGCAGCTGTTCTTCCGGGTCAACGGTCAAAAATACTCTCAAACTGTAATACTTCCAAAGTTCAGGATGGCAGCTATACGACCCCTCGACCACAACGAGATTTGCCGCCCTTTCCAATACCGGCGGCAGCAGTTCAAGGCTCCCGCAGTCAAAAGCGCGGCGGCTTATCTCCTCAGCGCCCGAACACAGCGGGATAAGTATTTCCTCTCGGAACCGCTCCCAGTCAACATTGCCGCCGGGAGACGCCAGCCGTTCGGGCGTGCGCTGCTGTGGGCGGAGGAAATAGTCGTCCATGTGATACACGGCGCAGCCCGTAAGGGCCCTAAGCTCGGATGCAAGGGTGGTCTTGCCTGAAGCGCAGCGGCCGTCTATGGCAATTATCCGCCTTTTTTTATCGGGGATAGCGGTCAGTCGAGCAATTATTTTTTCAGCGATACCGCGCATAAAACGCACCCTCTTTCGTAGTTTTGCCTTAATTATATCATTTATGCCGGCCGCTGTCAAGCCGCTGTCAAGTATTGAAAAGACCGGGACGCATATATCTCTCTGTAATCTGGTTGGCATGGGGCCGGCTAAAAATCGCGCAGAATGGACGAAAATCAGCTCGCGCAGGCGAAGCCGAGCAAGCACTCCCGACGGCGTACACAGGTACGCCGAGTGGCGATTTTCGTTCGTAGTTCAAGGGCATAAAATGCAGAAAATTCGCTCTTGCGAGCGAATTTTCTACATTAATACATTATCTAATTTTCACTGAATGATTACAAATTTGCCTTAAATTAAGTCATTCAGCCAAAATGGGGTCCCCGCAAAACGGCGAAGCCGATTTTGTGGGGAAAAGGAGTCACAGCGAGGTAAGCCTGGTTTAGATTTTTTAAATCCAAACCTGCGATACCGAGCTTGTGACGACACCGGTCCGCGCCATTTTTTACGGCCCCATCTTTTCAATACAATTTATGCTTCCATATGACGGCCAAGAAACCCGGCGGCGCTCTGGCAGAGCTTCTGCTCTACCTCCCCCATGCTGTCGCCGGTGAGGTCAGTCACCATGACTACGGTTCCGATTGTATCGCCCTCGCTGATTATCGGGGCCATTACTCCGGCGTAATACTTGTCCGCCCCATCCACAACGGGCACTGGGTCGCCGCCGCCCGGCTCCATGACAAAGAGCCGCTTTTCGTCCATAAGCTGTTCAAGCCGGTCGCTGATGCGCTTTTCCTGTAATTCCTTGCGGGGAGCGCCCGACACGGCGATAACATTGTCCTTGTCGGTGATGAGCACCGGGGCGCCGCTTGTCTTCGACAGGGTCTCGGCATATTCCGATGCAAAGTCGCCCAATTCGCCTATGGGCGAATATTTTTTAAATATAACCTCTCCGTCCCGCTCGGTGAATATCTCCAGCGGGTCGCCCTCGCGAATACGCAGGGTGCGGCGTATCTCTTTGGGAATGACGACCCTGCCAAGGTCGTCTATCCTCCTGACTATTCCTGTGGCTTTCATATATAAATTTCTCCTTTTTGCTTTATTACATGAGCTATTATTTGTAGTGGGAGAAATTTTATCCGTGGCAGATTTTTACTTGAAAAGCTGTGTGGCTATTTTTTCAACAATATACGCCGAATATAACGTAACAATGAGAGTATTTTTGTTTTAGGCGGCGAAAAGCCGCCGCGGTCAGACCAAACAACTGAGGGTCTGCCCTGGGCGCGCTGACCGTTAGCCTGCCATATTTTCGACTTTATTTTAAAAAATTGTAAACCTACAACAGGTGAAACATGGAACGACAAAAATCTATTGCAATTTGCCAAAATATGTTGTATAATCAAGTTGTATAATCAAAAAGAAAACATAGAACAGCAAAGGAGCGGCAGCAATGAATCAACACGACTTTTTCACCGGAACGGAGTTCTTTGCCTATGAATATTTTGGCGCACACATTTACGGAGACAGCGTGACATTCCGCCTGTGGGCGCCGGGTATCCGCGGCGCGGCGCTCATGGGGGATTTTAATAATTGGACGCCGGAAACCATGTTTGAGGATGGAGAGAGCGGAATATACGAAAAAACCGTTCCTGCCAGCGCCGGCCAATATTACAAGTACAGACTTTATCTGCAAAACGGCCGGGAAATTGACCACTGCGACCCATACGGCTTCGGCGGCGACATGCGTCCGCAGTGGGCAAGCCGCATTACCGACATGAGCTACGGCTGGCACGACCGGGACTTTATGAGCTCCCGGGATAAAGGATATGACCGGCCGGTAAATATATACGAGGTTCACCTTGGCTCTTGGCTGAAAAATCCCGATGATGAAGAGAACGGATGGTTCACCTATGACGAAATCGGGCCCAAGTTGATAGAATATGTCCGTGAAATGGGTTACACACATATTGAAATCATGCCACTGGGCGAGCACCCTTTTGATGGCAGTTGGGGCTATCAGCAGACGGGTTACTTTTGTCCCACTTCACGGTACGGAACGGCTGCCCAATTAAAAAAGCTTATCGACCTTTGCCACGAAAACGGAGTTTACGTAATAACCGACTTTGTGCCCGTCCACTTTGCGGTAAACGACTACGGTCTGGCCGAGCTTGACGGCGTTGGTGTGTACGAATACCCCAACGAGGGCGCGGGGCGTAGCGAGTGGGGAACGAAAAACTTCAATTTCTACCGCGGCGAAGTCAGGAGCTTTCTAC
>CANRHW010000088.1 GCA_947630525.1 uncultured Clostridia bacterium
ATTGTTCCGATTTTATAAAAATCGGAACAAGCGATGCAACGCTTGTTCCGACGCCGGTCTACACGATTTTTTCCCGACCCCCTATTTTTGTGACAAAACTGCGCCTTACCTCATAACATACTATGAGGTGATAATTATGCCTATAATCTACCTGAGCCCATCGTCTCAGGAGAACAACGCCTATGTTAACGGCGGCAGCGAGGAATACTACATGAATCTCATTGCCGACGCAATGGAGCCCTATCTCCAATCAAGCGGAATTAGGTATGTGCGCAACAACAAAAGCATGACCGCCCAGCAGTCCATCAACGCTTCAAACAGCGGGAATTACGATCTTCACGTAGCGCTTCATTCCAACGCCGCGCCGGAGGGGAAGTACGGCAGCGTACAGGGCGTGGACGTATACTATGCCCGAGGCAGCGTTAAGGGCCGCAGGGCGGCGGATATATTTGCCAGAAATCTCAGGAGCATATATCCAAATCCGTCGCTTGTGCGGGCGCTCCAGACCACAAGCATAGGCGAGGCCGTCAAGACTCGCGCCCCGGCGGTATTCCTTGAAATGGGGTATCACGACAACTTAAACGACGCCAACTGGATAAAAAACAATATTCAGAACATCGCCCGCAATCTTGTGCTTTCAATAACCCAATATTTCGGTCTGCCGTTCATAAGCGCCACGCCCGCCCGGGCGGGAGTGGTAAAGCTGACCTCCGGCAATCTCAATTTGAGAGCCAAGCCCGACCTGACCGCCGCAGTTTTGACCCGCATACCAAACGGGGCGCGGGTGACCGTACTCGGCGAATGGCAGGGCTGGTACGTGGTTCGCTACGGCAGCTATACGGGCTATTCCGACGGACGATATATACAGCTGGCGTAACAGTTTTAACCCGGACGCACATGGGCCGGCCGAGGCCGCCGCAAGCTCGCGGCGACCCCGACCGGCCCGATGACTATTTATCTAAGAGTTCCTGACAATGCTTATTCCTTGCCGTTCCAGCAATAGGTGCAGAGCTTGTCGGGGTCGATGCCCACGGACTTTAACATATCGTCCAGCCGATGATACCGAAGGGACGTAAAGTGCAGGGTCTCCCCTATGCGCTTAACCATGGCGTCGTATTTTTCAGAGTTGGGGTCGGCGTATTCGGCAATGGTTTCCCTATCGGGCTCCGCGCCCTCCAGCTCTTTTATGACCCTGCGTCCGATGAGCTCCATTTCCGAAGTAGAGCGGGAAAAGTTAAGATACTTACAGCCGTAAAGGAGCGGCGGACAGCCGGTGCGGATATGGACTTCCCTGGCTCCGCTTTCATAAAGGAACTCCGTTGTTTCCCGGAGCTGAGTGCCGCGGACTATGGAATCGTCAATGAGCAGCAGGCTCTTGCCGTCGATAAGGTCATGTATCGGTATGAGCTTCATCTTCGCTATCAGGTTGCGCTCGCTCTGGTGAGTGGGCATAAAGGACCTTGGCCAGGTTGGTGTATACTTCACAAACGGACGGGCAAAGCGCACGCCGGATTCATTGGCATAGCCGATAGCATGGGCCGTGCCGGAATCAGGTATGCCGGCCACCATATCCGGGTGTATGTCGCCAAGGCTGTCGTGCATGGCCAGATATTTGCCGCAGTCGTAGCGCATTTCCTCAACGGTCCTGCCCTCGTATGCCGAGGACGGATAACCGTAATACACCCAAAGGAAGGTACAAATGCGCATTTTGTCGCCGGGAGCCACAAGGGTCTTTACCCCGTCGGCGTCCATTACAACGACCTCGCCGGGGCCAAGCTCCTTAAAATCGGTATAGCCCAAATTGAGATAGGCGAAGCTCTCAAAGCTGGCGCAGTAGCCCTCCTCCTTTTTGCCAATGACAATAGGGGTGCGGCCCAGCTTGTCGCGGGCGGCGTAAATACCCTTTGGGGTCAGTATAAGCATACTTATGGAGCCGTCAACGGTTTCAAGCGCGTATTTTATACCGTCGATAAAATTATCTTTTTGATTTATCATGGCGGCAATGAGCTCGGTTTGATTTATTTCACCGTTCTGCATCTCAAAAAAGTGCGCCTTATTTTCAATTATTTCGCCGATTATGTCCTCGGCGTTATTTATTTTGCCCACCGTAGTTATGGCGAAGGTGCCGTGGTGGGAGCGTATCAGTATGGGCTGCGCCTCAAAATCGGAAATGCAGCCCACTCCCATGCAGCCGTGCATGGACTGAGCCTCGGAATAAAACCTCGTACGGAAAGGCGCGTTTTCGATGTTGTGAATTGCCTTTTCAAAGCCGTCTTCCTCGCTGTAAACGGCCATGCCCGCCCTGCGCGTGCCAAGATGGGAATGATAGTCTACCCCGTAGAACAGATCAAAGACACAATCCTTTTTTAATGCCGTGCCAAAAAAACCGCCCATATTTATACCTCCATTTATGAGATTTGTCAGCAAAAAAACACCCTGCGGCAAAAGCCACAGGGTAATTATAGCACAATATTCTACATTTTTCAATAGTTAAATTAAGTTTTTTAGTCAGCGAACATAGGCGTGGACAAATAGCGCTCGCCTGTGTCGGGCAGCAGGGCAACAATAGTCTTGCCCTTGTTTTCGGGCCGCCGGGCCAGCTCGGTAGCCGCCCATACCGCCGCGCCGGAGGATATGCCCACCAAAACGCCCTCGGCGCGGGCAATGGCCCTGCCGGTTTTAAAAGCGTCGTCGTTCTCGACCTTGATTATTTCGTCATAAATCCCGGTATTAAGCGTGTCGGGTACAAAGCCCGCGCCTATGCCCTGTATCTTGTGGGAGCCGCTGCGCCCCTCCGAAAGGACGGGAGAGCTTGCCGGTTCAACGGCGACTATTTTGACGCCCGGTTTTTTGGATTTGAGATACTCGCCCACTCCGGACAGCGTGCCGCCGGTGCCAACGCCGGCCACAAATATATCTACCTGACCGTCGGTGTCATTCCATATTTCCGGCCCGGTGGAGGCCAGATGGCAGGCGGGATTAGCCGGATTGGTGAACTGGCCCGGGATAAAACTGCCGGGTATCTCCGCCGCCAGCTCCTCGGCCTTGGCGATAGCGCCCTTCATACCCTTTGCGCCGTCGGTGAGCACCAGCTCGGCCCCATAAGCCTTTAGCAGGTTGCGCCGTTCAACGCTCATGGTCTCGGGCATGGTGATTATAATGCGGTATCCCCTGGCGGCGGCCACCGCGGCCAAACCGATGCCCGTATTGCCGGAGGTGGGCTCGATTATCACCGAACCGGGCTTGAGCTTTCCGGAGGCCTCGGCATCGTCCACCATCGCCTTTGCAATGCGGTCCTTTACGCTGCCGGCGGGGTTAAAATATTCCAGCTTGGCAATGATTTTTGCGTCAAGCTCATTGGCCTTTTCGTAGTTTTTCAGTTCCAGCAGCGGAGTGCCGCCGATTAAATCGGTAAGTCTGGTATAAATCTTAGACATTTTTATTTCCTTCTTTCAAAAATAATATATTATTTATTTACCGCCGCAAAAGCATCGTCAAGGGCGGCAATCAAATCGTCCACGTTCTCGGTGCCGACAGACAGGCGTATCGTATTGGGCTTTATGCCCTGCTCGGCCAGTTCGCGCTCGCTGCACTGAGAATGAGTGGTAGTGGCGGGGTGAATGACCAGGGACTTGGAGTCGGCCACATTGGCCAGCAGGGAGAATATCTCCAAATTGTCAATAAATTTATGAGCCTCCGCCTGGCCGCCCTTTATCTCAAAGGTAAAAATGCTGCCGCCGCCGTTAGGAAAGTATTTTTTGTACAGAGCGTGGCTGGGCTCGGTGGGCAGCGACGGGTGGTGCACGGCCTCGACCTGGGGATGCTTGCTTAGATAGTCAACTATTTTAAGGGCGTTGTAGACATGGCGCTCTACCCTCAGCGAAAGGGTCTCAAGCCCCTGGAGGAAAATGAAAGCGTGGAAGGGCGAAAGCGTTGCGCCCGTATCGCGGAGGAGTATTGCCCTTATATAGGTGACAAAGGCCGCCGGGCCAGCCGCCGCCGTAAAGCTGACGCCGTGATACGAGGGATTGGGCTCCACAAACTGCGGGAACTTGCCGCCGGCCGCCCAGTCAAAGCTGCCGCCGTCCACAATAACGCCGCCGATGGCCGTGCCGTGACCGCCGATAAACTTTGTGGCGCTGTGTACGACAATATCCGCGCCGTACTCGATGGGCCGCACCAGATACGGAGTGGCAAAGGTAGAATCCACCACAAGCGGGATATTGTGTTTGTGGGCCAGAGCCGCGACCGCCTCAATATCTATCAGATTGGAATTGGGATTGCCGAGAGTTTCTATAAACAGCGCCCTTGTGTTATCCTTTATGGCCGCTTCAAATGCTCCGTCAACGTCAGGATCGACGAAAGTCGTCGTTATGCCGTAAGCGGGCAGAGTGTGCTCAAGAAAATTGTATGTACCGCCATAGATGGTCTTGGACGCCACTATATGGCCGCCGTTTTGGGCGAGGGCCTGAAAGGTATACGTCAGGGCCGCTGCTCCCGAAGCAACGCCCAAAGCCGCCACGCCGCCTTCAAGGGCGGCCATCCTCTGCTCGAATATATCCTGCGTGGGATTGGTCAGCCTGCCATAGATATTGCCCGCGTCCCGCAGACCAAAGCGGTCGGCCGCATGCTGGGAGTTGTGGAACACATAACTTGTGGTGGCGTAAATTGGCACCGCGCGTGAATCCGTGGACGGGTCGGCATTCTCCTGTCCAACATGGAGCTGCTTTGTCTCAAATCGCCATTCTCTTTTTGCCATTATAATTACCTCTTTTCGTCTTTTATGCTTTCCCATAGGTTTACTATGATTTATAGTATAGCACGTTTTTTTATTTTGTCAAGAGGTTTTGGGAAAATTTCTTAAAAAAATTTTTTCAATGAAACGGCGCCCCGAGCGGCAAGAGAAAGGCGGCGTTATAGGCTCATAACGGCGGGCCTTTTGACAATTTTTTGCGCGGCAATTTTTATGAAATAACCGTCTTGCAAAAACTTTGATTTTATGATACAATAAAACCAAGGTTTTATTGTACTCTTGATTTTATGCGCCGCCGAAATTTTCCTCGCCCAAGGGCTCGGAAACGGCGATGCGCAATTGTACCATAAATTTTTACAAATTTATGGTACAATAAACCAAGGTTTTATCATACTCTTGATTTTATGCGGTATTATAGGTTGTATAAAACACATCCACGCTTTAGGAGTAAAGATATATGTACCATTTTGCGATTTGTGACGACGATATAAAATTCTGCACTGAGTTTGAAAAAAAGCTTTCAAGTCTGCCGTCGGCTAAATCAATGCAATACGAACTGACCTGCTTCCACAGCGGCGGCGAGCTGTTGGCGGCAATGGATAACGGGCGCGGCTTCGATTTGGTCTTTCTTGACATTGTGCTAAACGACGGCTTTGGCATAGACATTGCGCGTACCATGAGAGAACGGCGGTTGGGCTGCGACATAGTTTTTATTTCCGCCCACAAGGATTTCGCTTTTGACAGCTATGAAGTGCGCCCTCTTCATTACATCAGCAAAACGCCCGACTTTGACAGGCTCGACGCCGCTATCGACCGCTTTCTTGAAAAAAGTTCCGGCGCGACTATATATCTCAGCGCCCCAAGGGGCGCCATTGCGCTAAACCTTGCCGACGTGCTGTACTTCGAGGTGCTGGGCCACGACCTTATCATACACAAGACCGACGGGACCAAATATCAGTACCGCAGCGCTATGAGGAAGATGGAAAATCTGCTGCCGGCGGCCGCCTTTGTGCGCACGCAGAGAAGCTTTTTGGTAAATCTCAGCTACGTAAGAGAGATAAGCCGCCACGAGGTCATTATGGCCAACGGGGAGGCCGTGCCTATAGGCCGGGGAATGTACAATGATATAAAGCTCAAATTCCTTGACTACGTGGCCAAAAAGAACGAATTTATATAAGGCAATACCGCGCAAAGACCGCTAAGGAGCTTTGTGCGGTATTGCCTTATTATCCTATATATTCATATAGGCCGTCACCGAAAACGACGCGGGCTTTTCTTCAAACTTTACTATACCGCCGTACTTTTCCGCCACGCGGCACATATTTTTTATACCGTAGCCGCTCTCCGCCGCGCCCTCGGACGGGGAGCGGCTGTTTTCGCAGCCCATAAAAAGCACTCCGCTGTCAAGGCTGATCTTAACGTTTATATATTTTTCCGCGTTGGCGTCCATTCGCTCACAGGCCTCTACGGCGTTTTCCAAAATATTTGTGACCAGAACACACAAATCGCTGTCGGACAAGGCCAGCCTTTCGGGCAGGTCAAAGCTGTAATCCACTCTTACTCCCTGTTGGGCGGCCCTGTCAAGATAAGCTCCGGCGATAACGTTTACTATCAGATTTTTGCTGTACCTTGACGCGGGGAGATTTTCCAAATCCTCCGCCACGGACGCAATATACTCCCCCGCTCCGGCCGTGTCGCCGTTTTTAAGCATACCCTGAATGGCAAGACCAGCTATAAAAAGTCAATAGGAAAAACAAAAAAATTTTCATAACCCCAGGAAAATGAATAACACATTTTT
>CANRHW010000089.1 GCA_947630525.1 uncultured Clostridia bacterium
CCGGCGGGCAGAACGCTCATAAGAGCGTCTACCGCCGTTTTCCCCTCCTGAAGATTTCCGTAAACGTCGCTTACAATGTGCATAACTCTTGAATAGCGTTCGATGTGCATAAGATTTTCTACCCGGACTGTGCCAAACCGGCTTACCTTGCCGATGTCGTTGCGGCCCAGGTCCACAAGCATCGTGTGTTCCGCCCGCTCTTTGGGGTCGTTTATCAGCCGCTTTTCATTGGCCAAGTCTGCCTCGGGAGTTTCGCCGCGCCGGATAGTGCCGGCAATGGGCTTGGTCATGCACACTCCGTTGGTAACGCTCAGCAGTTTTTCCGGCGAGGCGCCGGCTATGCAGTAGTCCGGGTGTTTAAAGAAATACAGGTAAGGACTGGGATTTGTTGAACGCAGCATCCGATACACGTCGTAGGGGTCGGCCATGGATTCCACTTCGATGCGCTGGGAAGGCACTATCTGGAATATGTCGCCTTTCCTGATATACTCCTTGGATTTTTCCACGTTATTCAGGTACTGCTCGTGAGAGATGTTGCTGGTCTTTTTCACCGGCCTTATTTCCCGGTATGGCCTGCGCGGGGGAACGTAGTCCTCAATGGCCCGTATTATCTTTTCCGCCTTTGCCTCCGCGAGGGAATACTTGCTTTCAAGATCGCCTCTGGTGATATTGAAGATGCACAGCACCTTGTTGCTCAGATGGTCAAAGGCCACCAGCTCTTCATAGAGAAAAAGGTTTATGTCAGGAATATTTAAATCATCTTTCGGCGCGTTAGAGAGCCTGGGTTCGATATAGCGTATGGTGTCATAGCCAAAATATCCCACAAAGCCGCCGGTAAGGCCGGGGCCGTTCTCGATTGCCGGACTGTTATATTTGCTCATCAGCCCGTTTAAAAAGCCGGGCAGGTCATCGACCTTGAAGGTCTCGGTCTCGCCGTTTTCGGTGTATGTGCCCTTGTGATTTTTTATGGCCAGCTCGGCTTTGGGGTTAATGCCGATAAAGGAATATCGCTGCCACTGCTGATCGTTGCTGACGCTTTCAAGTATAAAAGCGTGATCCGCGCCCTGGCTGAGGGCCTGAAAGATACGAACCGGCGTAACGCTGTCGCATAGCCGTTCATAAATCACCGGCACGTGAGTTATTTTGGAATGCGTCTCGAGAAGCTCCTTAACTTCTCCAAGGCTGGGGTTTAACATGGTAAATCCTCCTCAAAAACAAATAGTCCCATTGACCTTATAGGTCAATGGGACGAAATTACAAATTCCGTGGTGCCACCCAACTTCAAGGGCAAAGCCCTCCTTGACGGAGTACAAGCATACTCCCGTTCCTTAACGCGGAACTACGGCGCAGATACTTACAAATGTGTTCTCCTTGCTCCTCGCAAATCCATTCACGATACAACGCTGTACCGGCTCTCAGCGCCCCGGCTCTCTGTGACAGTTGGAAATACCGCTACTTACTTTTGGTCAAAGGATTTAGCAATATTCGATTAAAGCTATTATAGCACTATGATTTTGTTTTGTCAAGAGTTTTTTAAAATTTTTTCAACACAATATTTTCACGTCAATCTCGTCGTCCGACGGCGGTTCAAAAATACGGTCAAATTTGGCGGCCAGTCCCTCGTCTACATAATACGCGCCGTACGTTCCGGCGCAGCCGCTCATCACGGCGTTGTTGCGGCGGCGAAGCCTTTCGTGCCAGGTCTCATCGCAGACGTCAATATAGTGCAGCTCACACTCGATACCGCGGCTGCGGTAAAAGTCTTTTATTTGCGACCGCTCGCCCTTTGTCCATAGTCCCCAGTCGAGTATAACGCTCACTCCCGCGTCGATAAGCTCAATGGATTTCAACAAAAGGTAATTTTCCAGCTTTTCAACGTACTCGTCGTGTTTTTCTCCAACGTTTTGTCCGAAGAGGGCAAGCGTTATCTCGTCCACCGACAGCACCGCCGCGCCAAGCTCGGTGCGGAGCTTTTCGGCATAAGTGCTTTTCCCGCTGCATATTTTGCCGCACATGAGGACGACCTTAGCCATGCTCACAGGCCCTCCTCGGTCTCGCTGTCCTGGATTATGCCATAGCGGACATATTTTTTCGGCCCGGGGCCGTCAATTTTACGCTTGATGAGCAAGCGGACAATTACGTATACCCAGTGTACGGCGTTGAAAATCAGGAACAGCATAAAGGCCGCGTTGGGCCCGGTTTTTTCAATCGGCGACGAGGTCCAGAGCAGAAGCCTGAAAACAAGGGCGAGCAGAAAGTTGGTCATGAGATATACGGACTCATAGCCCAAGATTTGCTTGACGGTCAGCTTCCTATACGCCATTTCAAACACAGGTATCTGCCCAAGGCAGAATACAATGAATATGCCCCGCAGCAGGCCCGGATCGGCGGCCGCGCCCGGCAGAGCGCACAGCGAAAGCCCCAAAAAGCACATGAGATTTTCAGTCAGTACCGGCATAGCTGTTCCTCCTTATAAATAAAACTCTCTCTACATACATTATAATATGCAGAGAGAGTTTTGTCAACATTTATTTGGTTTGCGGCTTAATTTGCAACGAACAGTTCCTTATACGGATTTGCCGTGTCGGGATAAATAACGTAAAATCTGCCGGACGTCACTTCGCCCTTATCCGCGCCGAACTCGACGCAATATTCATCTATGAGCGGCGCGATCTCGGCCATATCCTCATCGCCTGCTTCTTTGGCGAGGACGCTGTTGGGAAGATCCGTGGGTTCTTCGTCGCTGCGGAGGAAGATTTTGCCGCCGTGCATGCCCGTGGCCGGGAAGTTGCTGACCGGGAGCTTGCCGTTTTGGCCGATGCCAAGGATGACGATATAACCGCCGGCCTGATATTCTCCCAAAAAGGAGCCCGCCCGCTCCCCGATAACGAGAGTCGGTATTTTATCCTTATAGGCCTTCATGTGTATCCCCGCCCGATAGCCCGCGCTGCCCTGAACAAATATCCGTCCGCCGCGCATGGCGTAGCCGGTGGCGTCGCCGCTGTTGCCGTGTACATATATAACGCCGTCGTTCATGGTGTCGCCCATGGCGTCCTGGGCGTTGCCGTTTACGCGTATAACGCCCCCGTTGAAATAAGCGCCAAGGGCGTTGCCGGGAGTGCCGTTTATAGTTATGGTCCGGCCGCTCATGCCGTCGCCGATGAACCGCTGGCCGCAGCACCGGTCAATTGTGATATCGGCGTCCCAGCTTGCGCGGATGGCGTTATTAAGCTCACGGAAGTCCATTGTTCCCGCTGTTATCTTCATGGTATTACCTCCTTATGCCTTAACGCTCAGCTTGCGCCGCCTCTCGGAATCGGCGGCAAAGGCCATGAGCTGGGGACTGCGCTTTACGAGTTCAAAATCAATGGTATTAAGGGGCGTTTGTTCGCGTATGAGCGAGGTGTAAATGCCAGCCCGCTTAACGTCGCCCATTAAAATAAAGCCTTTGAGCAGTCCGTCCTTGGTAACTAACTTCTTGTAATTAACGCCGTCAGACTCGATATATTCCTCGCCGTCGTAGCTCCCGGCGGAAACTATGTGCAGGCCGAAAAACCCGATTGCGTTCATGGGGATGCCCTTGTCGTAGCAGGCGTCGCCACCGGCCATGTTTTTGCCGGCGCACTCGCCCTGCATATAGGCGTTGGGGAGCAGGGCCATAATTTTGTTTTGGCCTGTCGTAATATCCAGACTTTCGGTGCAGTCGCCGGCGGCATAAATATTTGGGTCCGAGGTGCGGCATTTGATGTCGGTAACTATGCCGCGATTCACATTGAGCCCCGCGTCTTTCGCAAGGTCAGTTGCGGGGCGAACGCCTACCGCAATTACGAGCACATCGAAATCCACCGCGGCGCCGCTGTTGAGCGTGGCGGTAGTGCCGTCAAACTCCTTAACGCTGTCGGAAAGGATAAATTCAATGCCGTGGTTTTCTATATGCTTTTGCATTATATCGCTGCCGGCTTTGTCGAGTATGCTGGGCAGTATCCTATCCGCCAGGTCGACCACGGTTATTTTCCCGGCTTTGCCGTGGATGCCCTCGGCGCATTTCAGGCCGATGAGGCCCGCGCCTATAATGAGCACACGGCTTTCCGGCGTCAATGCCGCGTCAAGAGCCTTGGCGCTGTCAAGGGTCATAAAGGTGAACTTTTTTTCAACGGTGTCAAGACCGGACATGGGCGGAATGAACGGAACCGAACCCGTCGCAATGAACAGCCTGTCGTAGTCAATGGTCTCGCCGCCGTCGGTGGCAACGGTTTTTGCGGCCGGGTCAATTTTTGTAACGCTTACGCCCAGCCGTGCGTCCACTTTGTTATCTTCATAGAATGAGGCTTTGCGGTATTTCATCTTTTCTTCGTCGGTCTGGCCGCAGAGCAGATAGGATATCAGCGGCCGCGAATAGGTGTGGTAGGGTTCGGAGGCGATGAGGGTTATGCCGCCGTCCGTATCTGTCTGGCGGATACCCTCCACACAGCCCACAGCTCCGGCCGAATTGCCGATTATAACGTACTTCATTGCCGCTCTACCTACCTTTCCTCATATACTATGGCGTTGTTGGGACAGTGAGCCACACAGTTGGGCGTGCCGCAGCCGTTCTTGGTGCAAAGCTCGCACTTTTGTATAGCGTGACCGTCGTCGTTGGGCATGATTGCGCCAAAGGGGCAGACCAGCACGCAGGTAAAGCAGCCCACGCACTTGCCCGTGTCAATTTCTATCATGCCGTCGCTGTTTTTGCTCAGCGCCCCGGCAATACAGCTCTTTACGCAAATTGGGTCAGGGCAGTGGCGGCAGTTTACGGCAAAGCATATATCCTTGCCCTCTTCGACCTGTATTCTCGGATTTATCTTAACGTCCTTCAGGGCCGAGACCATATTGTCCTTGCCGCTGTTGGCAAAGGCGCAGTAATACTCGCAGAGATGACAGCCCAGGCACCATTCTTCATTTACATATATCTTTTTCAAAATGATCTTCCTTTCCGCCTTATTCTCCGGCGTGCTTGATGCCGAGTATTTCCAGTTCCTTTTCGTTGAGCCCCACGCCGCGGAGCATAAGCCTGTTGCCGCGCAGAGCCTCGATAGAGTTGATACCCATACCGCCCATCATTTCCTTTATTTCGCGCTGCCATGCGGTGACGAGATTGACGAGCCGTTGGGAGCCTATGTCGGGATTGAGCCGCTTAACCAGCTCTGGCCGCTGGGTAGCTATGCCCCAGTTGCAGTTGCCTGTGTTGCAGGTGCGGCAAAGGTGGCAGCCCAGCGCCAACAGGGCGGAGGTCGCTATATAACAGGCGTCCGCGCCAAGGGCGATGGCCTTTACCACATCGGCGCTGCTGCGCACGCTGCCGCCGATAACAAGGCTGACGTTATCGCGTATGCCTTCGTCGCGGAGACGTGTGTCGACGGCGGCCAAGGCCAGCTCAATGGGAATGCCCACGTTGTCCCTTATCCTTGTGGGCGCCGCGCCCGTGCCGCCGCGGAAGCCGTCTATCGCGATTATGTCCGCACCGCTGCGCGCAATACCGCTGGCGATTGCGGCCACGTTGTGAACCGCGGCGATCTTGACGATTATGGGCTTTTTATATTCGGTGGCCTCCTTTAAGGAGTCCACGAGCTGACGAAGGTCTTCTATCGAATAAATATCGTGATGCGGAGCGGGGGAGATTGCGTCTGTGCCCTCGGGAATCATGCGGGTGCGGCTGATGTCGCCGACAATCTTTGCGCCGGGCAGATGGCCGCCAATGCCGGGCTTCGCGCCCTGACCCATTTTAATCTCGACAGCCGCGCCGGCTTCAAGGTAATCCTTAAACACGCCGAAGCGTCCGCTGGCCACCTGAACTATGGTGTTGGGCCCGTATTTGTAAAAATCTTTGTGTAGGCCGCCCTCGCCGGTATTGTACAGGGTGCCCAGCTCGGTCGCAGCCCTTGCCAGACTGGCGTGGGCATTGTAGCTGATGGAACCGTAGCTCATGGCGCTGAACATTATGGGCACTTCAAGTTCAAGCTGGGGCTTAAGGTTGTTTATCAGCCTGCCGTTCTCGTCGCGCTCGATATCGCCGGACTTGCTGCCCAGGAATACTCTTGTCTCCATAGGCTCGCGCAGAGGGTCGATAGAGGGGTTAGTTACCTGAGAGGCGTTTATCAAAATTTTATCCCAGTAAACCGGCAAAGGCTTGGGATTGCCCATGGCGCTCAACAGTACGCCGCCGGTCTCGGCCTGGCGGTAAATCTCGTATATCGATTCCTTGCTCCAGTTGGCGTTTTCCTTAAAGGTGTGGTCCGTCTTTACGATTTTGAGCGCCTTTGTCGGGCAGAGGGTCACGCAGCGGTGGCAGTTAACGCACTTTGCGCTGTCGGCCAGCATTACGTTGCCCTCCTCGTCGTAAGTATGCACCAGATTGGCGCACTGGCGAGCGCAGACCTTACATTTTATGCATTTGTTTGTATCGCGCACTACCTCGTATTCCGGGTAGAAATAATTTATTGCCATATATGTACCTCCATTTCACCGCTT
>CANRHW010000090.1 GCA_947630525.1 uncultured Clostridia bacterium
ATTTTCTCATTTTATGCCCTTGAACTACGAACGAAAATCACCACTCGGCGGCGTCGGGGCAAAGCCCGTCTTTGCTCTGACGCTTTTTCATAAGAAAAAGGTCATCGCGCGAGGGCTTGCCCCTCCTTTTTTCGCAAAAGGTCACGCTGCGCTCCGGCTATTCGGGCGGTTAAGCCGCCCTCATAACGCCTCCGCTTGCTACCAACCTTTTGCGAGCTGGGGCCCCCACAAACAATTAAATTGTTTGTGGGGAAAAGGAGGAACAGCGGCGCGAGCCATTGTTCCGATTTTATAGAAATCGGAACAAGCGATGCAACGCTTGTTCCGACGTCGTTCTGCGCGATTTTTTCGGCCGGCCCCATGCACCCATGTTGCATAGCCATTTTTTCATTGAGAATTAGCGTGACGCGTCGGAGACATGTCTCCCTGCCGCGCTGTGAACAATTCCACAATATGTTTACCAAATGTTAATTTTTTATTACATATAATTGATTGACAACAATAAAAAAATATGGTATTATAAATTATAGATGCGTTACAGATATATTGAGATGGGAGGTACATCAATGTACAGAATGAAAAAGTTTTTAGCCGCGCTTTTAGCTGCGATAATGGCGGTTTGCATACTGCCGTGCATATGCGCAAGCGCCACGCTTACTTACTCGGACTATAATTTTACAAAGAGCTCCGGCACCGTAGCGGGGTATCTTGGCTACGGCGCGAACGTGGCCATTCCCGACACCATAAATAACACTAAGGTAAAGGCGATTGGCGACGACGCTTTTGCCAACAACTACAATCTTGTGAGCGTCAGCATACCGTCGACTGTGACCAAAATAGGCAACAGCGCTTTTGAGGGCTGCTATAATCTGGAAAAGGTATACATTCCCTCCAGCGTTACGTCTATTTCTTCGACCGCCTTTGACAACTGCCCCTCTTTGGTCATATACTACAGCAGCTCCAGCTCTACGGCATACAAATATGCCGGCAATAACGGTATTGAGCGCAAATCCGGCACTGCCAGTACCGTAAAAGTGACCTTTAACGCTAACAGCGGCTCGGTTTCGCCTACGAGCATGACTGTTACCCGCAACTTTGAATACGGCGAGCTGCCCGTCCCCACCCGCAGCAATTACACCTTTGACGGCTGGTACACTTCCGCCAGCGGCGGCGATTTGATCACCGCGGATTCTCTGGTGGAAAAGACTTCATCCCACACGCTATACGCTCACTGGATAAGGGGCGCGGCCTCGTCGCTGGCCATTGAGACCCTTGCTCCCGGCGAGACGACTACCACATCCATTGTGCTCCAGGGGCGGTTGACCTCAATAGGGGCCTATACCGTAAAGCAGATACGCTATGAGGTTTATCTTGAAAGGCTCGACAGAACCGCTACCGTAAAGCATGATCGGACAAGCGGCTTTAAAGCGGGCACCACGTATGCTATGACAGTGACCGGCCTTCAGCCCGGCGACAAGGGCCGATACAGAGCCGTGGTCGAGGACAACGGCGGCAATGTCAATAGCGGAAGCTGGATGAACTTCAGCTTGCTGGATTCATCAGCAATAACGGCTAAGGTCACCTTTGAACCCAACGGCGGCACACTGCCCAGCGGCCAAACGACCAAGACCGTGGTTTACAACTCCACCTATGGCAATCTGCCCGAACCCGTTTGGAGCAATCATACCTTTACCGGCTGGTACACCGAAAAGAGCGGCGGCACTTTGGTCAGCTCCGAAACGCCCGTGACCCGTACCGACGATCATACGCTTTATGCTCATTGGGTAAACGGCACGGCGACCAGACCCGTGGTAGTGACCGAAAGTGCCTCCGATATAGGCACTAACAGGGTTACGCTTTCCGGCCGGGTAACCTCCGGCACCGGAGTGACTGAGTTTGGCTTTAAGGTGCAGGACCGCATCAGCGGCAAAGAGTCCACATACCGGCTCAGCGAGCCCGCTTATTCCGTCAATAAGAGTTACACCCTTAACATTGGCAATCTTGAACCGGGCACTGCTTATACATATTACGCCTACGCGGTCAATACCGCTGGCACCGGAGTTGGCAGTTCAAAGGGCTTTACAACGTCCAACAGCGCCCAGGTCTACACCGTGACCTTTAATCCCGGCAGCGGCACTCTGCCCAGCGACCAGAGAACCAAGACGGTTTATTTCGGCGAGCTTTACGGCGAGCTGCCCGTTCCCACAAGGAGCGGCTACACCTTTGAGGGCTGGTTCACCGCCAGCAGCGGAGGCACCGAGGTCACCGCGAAAACGGTGATGAACAGAACCGAAAGTCACACGCTTTACGCCCATTGGAAGGCCGGCGAGGCCGTGGCGCCCACTGTCGTTACCAACCAGGCCACCGTGCAGGTATATCAAGACAGCTCCACCAAGGAGTACAGGGCGATGGCGGTTTTGTCAGGCACCATCAGCGCTACGGGCAATACCGCCGTAACGGAGTTCGGCTTTGAGTTGACCGTCCCCGGCAAAGGTACCGCAACAGCGGCGGTCAACGGCTTTAATCCCGCCCAGGGGGCGACAAATCAGTTGACGCTGAATAATATTCCGCTGGAAACCACCTGCCAGTACAGGGCTTACGCCGTTAATTCGGCGGGCAAGTCCTACGGCGACATGGTATCCTTTACAACGCCATCCGAAACGGGGGAAATAACCGTTACCTTTGAACCCGGCCAGGGAGCCACGGTCGACACTCCCAGCAAGAAGGTTACGCCCGGTCAGGCTTACGGCGCTCTGCCAAAGGCCACCCGCGACGGTTACACTTTTGACGGCTGGTATACTCAGGCCGAGGGCGGCAGCCTTGTGACCGAGCTCAGCACCGTTACTCAGAATACAAACCATACGCTTTACGCTCACTGGACGCAGAACGCCGTTCAGCCCACCGAGAGCGACTACACTGTCGACAGCCTTGATTTCGTTGCCGGCGGGCCGGTAAACGGAGCGATATATGCCGAGGCGGCCGTGACCAAAAAGACGGAGCGCGACGGCAAAGACACCCTTGTTATCGCCGCTTATAAGGACGGCGTTATGGTGGATATGACTTATATGAAGGGCAGCTTCGCCAAGGATCAGACGGTCGTATTCGGCGGCAGGCTTGCCGTGACCGATGGCTGTACGGTAAGGGCCTTTGTATGGGACAGCATCAGCGGCATGGTTCCTCTCAGCAACGCCATTGAAAAGGCTATGGACGGCAGCGTTGTGCAGCAGCCGGCCCAGACTCAGGCCGCGTATGAGGAGATTTCCGACTTTGACGCGGGCGATGGACAGATTGTAGATTTTATGGACTTGACATTTGAATGAACTGAGGCGGGGGCAAAGCCCCCGCCTGTTTATTTTTTGATATAGAGCATATTCCTATTGACAAAACCGGGATTTTATGTTATTATCTTCTATGCAAAGTAGGATCGAGCGCGTTAAGTGAGAGAGGAACGGGAAGTTGTCCTTTCTACGAAGAGAGCAAGGCCGGGAGTTGAGCTTTCGCGGTGCGCGGTCCGCATTCCGTTGCTACGAAAAGAATAATGTTTCGCCTGTCCCGCCGGGGTGGGCGGTCCGCTGCCGGACATCCTTTTTGTAGTGATTTTTTACAGAAAGGGTGTTTTATTTATGAAAAAATCCTTGTCCGTCAAAAAGCTCGTGATAACGGCTCTGCTCATGGCGATGAGCATTGTACTGACCCGTTATCTGGGCATCACCACCGACCTTGTGAAAATCAATTTCGGCTTCCTTCCGCTGACGGTGGCCGCCATACTTTACGGGCCGGTGTGGGGCGGCTGCACCTTCGCCGTCTCCGACATTGTGGGTATGCTTATCGCCGGCGGAGGAAAGACCTATTTTCCGCTGTTCACGGTCAGCGAGTTCCTCTACGGCGTGGCTTACGGCCTTATACTGCACAAGCGGGAAAAAAGCCTGAAAAACGTTTCTTTGGCAGTGGTTTTGACCACCCTGGTCATAAACCTGATGATAACGCCGGTGTGGAATATGCTTTATATGAAGCTCATCGTGGGCCAGACCATGACCTACTGGGCGGTGGTCTCGGTGAAGATACTGCCGGCGGCCATACTCGCGCCCGTGAAAATAGCTTCAATTTACCTGCTTTGGCGCTACGCCGGCAGGAGCCTTGAAAAATACGCCTAATAGGAAGTGGCTTTGATGTCTGAATTTACTTCGTACGCCAACAGCTTCCAGACCGTGATAAGTCTAAGTCTGGGGAGGATATCGGCCCTGCTCGATATGTCCGGCAATCCCCAGGACCGCTGCCGCTGCGTCCACGTGGGCGGCACCAACGGCAAGGGCTCGGTCTGCGCCTTTCTGGAAGCAATGCTCATGGCCGCGGGACTGAGGGTAGGGAAGTACACCTCGCCTAACCTCATACGGGTAAACGAGCGAATAACCGTTAACGGCGCACCCATTCCCGACGTGGAGCTGGAACCCCTGCTTGAAAAAATAGGCCGCCGGTGCCTGAACGTGAAAGAGAGACTGGGTGAAATGCCCTCACAGTTCGAGGTGTGGACGGCGGCGGCCTTTGAGTATTTTGCGGCCCAAGGCTGCGATATAGTGCTGCTGGAGGTGGGCATGGGCGGCGAGTTTGACGCTACCAACGTCATAAAGTCCAATCTGGCGGCTGCGCTGACACGGATAGACCTGGATCACTGCGCCTATCTGGGCAATACCGTCGAGGAGATAGCCCGCACCAAATGCGGCATAATAAAGGCGGGCTGCCCCGTGGTGACCGTCCGCCAAAGCTCCGGCGTTGACCGGGTGATAGAGGCAATAGCCGCCGAAAAGGGCAGCCCCCTGAGCGTGGCAGAGGTTCCGGCCCCAATTGGCTTTGAGGGCATATACGAGCTTATGGACTACGGCGGGCGGCGGCTGCGCTGCGGCCTGGGCGGCCCTCATCAGCTCGAAAACGCCGCCATTGCCATACGGACGGCGGAGGCGCTTGGTCTTGACGGCGAAAGCATATGCCGGGGCATAGAAAACGCCCGCCACCCCGCCCGGCTGGAAAGGCTGGCCCCGGACCTGATTTTTGACGGGGCCCACAATCCAAACGGCGTGGCGGCCCTCGTCGCCGCCCTGGACAGATATTTCCCCGGACAGCGGCAGACGGTCGTCTTTGCCTGCATGGGGGATAAGGATATTCTGCCCTCGCTGAAAATGCTAAGCTCCCCCCGGCGGAATTTTATTTTTACCGAGGTGACCGGCAACCCCCGCTCCATGAAGGCCGGCGACCTGCGCCGCAAGGCCCGTGAGGCCGGAATAGACGGGGCCGAGGCCCCAAATCTGACCGCCGCCGTAAGGCTGGCCCGCCTGGGCGGGCGGCCCACGGTGATATGCGGCTCCCTGTATCTGTACGAGACCGCCCCGGAGGCGGCCGCTGAAATTTAGTTAAGATGTACAATTTGCGAAAAACAGCCCCGCCACCCCTTGACAAATATGTGCAATTAGTATATAATTGTGTTATAGTTTTTAAAAAGGAGAGAGATACATGAAGAAAATCATTTCATTGGCTGTCGCGTTGGCCATGGTGATCTCCGTGTGCCCCCTGTTCGGTCTTACGGCCGGCGCGGCGGCGGAGACCCTTGTGGTGTTTGACGCGTCAGTTATCGATGCCGCCCATACCGGCGACGTTGCGCTGGCCGACTATGGCTGGTCCGGCGACTCCGGCGCGGCTTTCAGCCCCCAGTGGAGCTCCGGCGGCGTTTGGAACGTTGCCCCTTGGGGCGACGCCGCGCTTATGTTCTTCCGCACTAACGGCGGTTGGGGTGAGGCTACCGCTGAGACAAAAACTGCTACGTTTGGCAATAGCGATATTACTAAAGGCGCTACAAAGTTAGTATTCGAATATAAATTTGCCATGCAGGAAAAGAATAATAACTATCAGACGTGGAGTTTTAACGACCTTGACGGCAAGACCTTTGCAAAGGTTTATTACGATCAGGGCGTTAAGGCGACTGTTGGCCTTAGTGGCCCTGACAGTGCTAATAAATATGCCGACGGCAGAGATGCCGTTTACGCACTCCGCGGTACGACCATGAAGATAGAAGCCGTCAAGGGCGCTAATGACTGGACGGTTACTTACACAAGCGATGGTAAGGTCGTTGGCACCGAAAAAGTTGATACTATAAACGGATTTAAGAGTATTGCAAGCTATGAGGATAAATGGAACGACAAGAATGCCGCCATGGGTCTGCAAGGCTTGAAGATATCCGCCGATATCGACGCTTCAACCGTTGCGAAAATAAATGTAAAGCACGTGGCTGACGAAGAGACGGACACAAATCCCTTTACCGACAAGAGCTTTGTTATCCCCGCCGGTCAGGCGTATACTCTGCCCGCCCCCGGGACTACATACTTTGGCGCGGATGGCGTTTACTACGTTTATGACGCAGCAAGCTCTAACCTGACTGTTGATAAGACCGAGGCGGGAAAGGAGTATGATATCACGCTTAACTATAAAAAAACTGACAGCACCGGCATCACAGGC
>CANRHW010000091.1 GCA_947630525.1 uncultured Clostridia bacterium
TCCAAGGGCTATCCTTGATGCGAAAAACACCATGGAGGAAAAATATAACGTGGCGCCGGTGAAGGAGAGCTTCGAGGGGCCGGAGTACGTCTTGCGTCCGTTCTCGTTCACCGTTGTGCGATTTAAGTAAGGAGTAGTTCTTAATGGCAAAAAATGATTTGAATAAAAAGGTCAATATCCGCAGCTTGGTACTTTTTGCCATGTTTGTGGCGATAATCATAATTCTTGGTTCCGTGCCCATGCTGGGCATGATACCTATTGGCGTCATAAATGCCACGACCATACATATCCCCGTTATTATCGGGGCTATAATGCTTGGCCCCAAGTTTGGCGCTGCTCTTGGAGGCGTTTTCGGCATGGTGAGCTTTGTTAAGGCGACCATGAACCCAAATGCGTCGGCTTTCTGCTTTTCGCCGCTTATTCCCGTGCCCGGTCTGGGCCGGGGCAGTTTTTGGGCGCTGATAGTGGCTTTTGTGCCGCGCATACTGGTGGGCGTTGTGGCCTACTATGTTTACGCTCTGGTAAAAAAGCTGTCCAAAAATGACGTGGCCGCCATGGGGGCAGGGGCTTTTATGGGCTCCGTCACCAATACGGTGCTGGTAATGGGCCTTATCGGCCTTGTGTTCGGCGACGCGTATTCTCAGGTGGCGGGCAAAACCTTTGGCGTTATACTTAAAAGTACCGTGCTTGTAAACGGCATACCCGAGGCCCTTGTGGCCACGGTCATTTCCGTTGCGGTGTGCAAAGCTTTAAACGCGTATTTGAACAGGAGAAATTCAGATGCGTGAGATAAACATAAATGAAATTGAAAATGTAAAGATCGGCTCGGCTGAAAACTCCGCCGCGGCCACCGGCTGCACGGTCGTCATCTGTGAAAATGGCGCTCCGGCCGGAGTTGACGTCCGGGGCGGCGGCCCCGCCAGTCGAGAGACCGAGCTGCTCAGCCATCAGGCCACCTGCTCCGCCATTTACGCCGTACTTTTGAGCGGCGGCAGCGCTTTTGGCCTCGACGCCGCTGGGGGAGTTATGGAATACCTTGAAGATAAGGGCGTCGGTTTGCCCGTGGGGCCGACCGTTGTGCCGCTGGTCTGCCAGTCCTGCATCTTCGATTTGGGCATTGGCGACAGCCGGGTCCGCCCCGATAAGGAAATGGCAAAGCGGGCCTGCGAAAATGCGGAGCTTAACGCTCCCCGCTCCGGCAATTACGGCGCCGGCGCGGGCGCTACCGTAGGCAAACTGCTTGGCCCGGATTACGCGATGAAGTCCGGCCTCGGAATGTACGCCGTTCAGCTCGGCGAACTAAAGGTCGGCGCGGTAGTCGCCGTAAACGCTTGCGGCGACGTGCTTGCGGAGGACGGAAGCATTATCGCCGGGCTGTTGAACGAAGAAAAAACCGGCTTCCGCGACAGCGAGGCTGTTTTGTATAAGCTGGCCGAGCTCCCCGCCGGGAACACTACCATAGGCGTCGTTATCACTAACGGCAAATTCACCAAAGCCCAGATGACAAAAATCGCTCAGATGGCTCAGGACGGTTATTCAAGGGCTATAAGGCCGGTCCACACCACCATGGACGGCGATACGATTTACGCTTTGAGCGTGGGCGAGGCAGAAAGCAGCGTCGATCTGTGCGGCACTCTTGCCGCCAGAGTTATGGCCGAAGCCGTGAGAAGGGCGGCCCGTTCGGCAGAGGCCGCTCATGGTCTGCTCTGTGCGAAAGATATAAAATAAAGGGAATGGAGGGATAGAAATGGGGAGCATATTTTCGAAAATACTTACATATATTTTCGTAATTATAATTTACCTTTTTATCTACGCCATAATCAGAATGATTTTCCTTGACATCCGCGCCATGAACCGCAAAAAGAGCGGCAGCCTGGCCGAGGCCTATCTTAAACTGATCAATCTGCGCCGCGACCTTGATTTCAGCATGGACGAGAGCTACGAGTTGGGCGACGACGAAGTGATAGGCAGGGGCAACAAGTGCACCCTGCGTTTGCCGGACAAGTATCTGAGCGTAAGGCACTGCCGGATATACAAGTCCGACGGCAGCTTTTTCATTGAGGATTTGGGCAGCACAAACGGCACCTTCCTCAACGGCGACGAACTTACGGACGAGGCCGTCGAGCT
This sequence comes from uncultured Clostridia bacterium, assembly GCA_947630525.1. Lineage (GTDB taxonomy): Bacteria > Bacillota > Clostridia > UMGS1883 > UMGS1883 > JAFLUQ01. The sequence goes on from CANRHW010000091.1 coordinate 2,128, forward strand.
CATTGACGGCGATAAAATTTCTATCGGCAGACTCAATTTTATTTTTGTCATGCCAAAGGCGGAGGACTAATCATGTACAGTGAAACCTCCAGCGTAAAGCCCCTTATTTATATAATGCTTTTAAATCTTGTGGGCGCGGCCCTCATCTCCATCCATTACGGCGGCGTCAATCTTGAAGCCATTATACTCACAGGCGCCATATGCCTGGTGAGCATAATCAGCTATGCCGTGGTTTCTCTGGCGGAGCTGGGCGACGCCTATATCTATTTGATAATTTCCGTGCTTGGCAGCGTCGGCGGCATAATGCAGACCCGCATCAAGCCCGAGTACGGCATCCGCCAGCTAAAATGGTTCCTGGTGGGGACGCTGTGTTACTTTGCGGCAATGCTCCTGTATCGGCTGCTGAACAAATGGCTGCACAAGCTGGTGCCCCTTTATTTCGGCATCAGCGTGGCCCTTTTTGTCGCGACGCAGCTCTTTGGCAAAACCTCTCACGGTTCCCTTAACTGGATAGTGATAGGCTCTCTTTCATTCCAGCCCAGCGAACTCATAAGGATATTTTTCGTGCTTTCGCTGGCGGCCGTATTTACGGCTCCGGTGCCGGATAAATATAAGGACAGGCTCCGGCTTAAGCCCCAGCATATAAGACTGTTAGTCGCCTCTTTTATAACGCTGGTGAATGTGGGCTTCCTTATTTTACAGCGGGAATGGGGCATAACGCTGCTGTTCTTCGCGGCATATTTCTTCTTCCTTTACGTGTACGGGGCCAGCAGATATTATCTTCTGCTTAACTGCTTTGCGGCTGTGGGCGTGGGATTGTTCGGGGCCATGCGGGTCAGCCATATAAAGGTGCGTATCGACACCTGGCTCCACCCCTTTGCCGACGCTTCCGCCAAGGGTTATCAGATAACCCAGTCGCTTTTTGCCATAGGCGAGGGCGGCATGGCCGGCCGCGGAATAGGCGAGGGCAGCGTGTATTTTATACCCGAGGTTCATTCCGACTTTATCTTTTCCGCCATCTGCGAGGAGATGGGCGTGGTCGGCGGCCTGGCCATACTTATGCTTTACTTTGTGTTGGTATACCGGGGCTTTAAGATCGCTCTTGCCTGTACCAACGCTTACAATAAGGCCGTGGCCTTCGGTCTCAGCTTTATACTGGGCCTTCAAACTTTTATAATAATAGGCGGCGTAACAAAGATGATACCCCTTACCGGCATAACGCTGCCCTTTGTCAGCTACGGGGGCAGCAGTATGCTCACCACCTTTGCCGCCTGCGGCATATTGCAGGCCATCAGCGGCAACAAGGAGGAAATAACCGATGAAATACAATAAAAAGATAATTTCCGTCCTTGTGGTGATGTGCCTTTTGTTCCTCAGCATTTTTGTATATCTCACGTATTTTTCTCTGTTTAAAGCCGACACCATAAAAAATTCCAACTACAACCGCCGCCTTTGGGAACGGGAGGCCAGCGTTTTACGCGGCACGATATATGACCGCGGCGGCACTGCTTTGGCCGAAAGCGAGCTTGACGACGAGGGCAACCAGACTCGGGTCTACCCATATGGTTCTCTTTATTCCCATGTGATAGGGTATAATGCCCGCAGCTACGGCAAGACAAATCTGGAGCTGGCCTATAACGATTATCTGCTGCGCACTGAAAGTCTCGCGGAGATAATTCAGTACGGCAAGGACATTTCTAAAATGAGCCGGGGCTGCGATTTGGTGACGACGCTGGATCACGGGCTTACCGAGGTCGCAAAGGAGCAGATGCGGGGCCGCCGCGGCGCGGTAGTCGCCCTTGACCCCAAGACCGGCGAGGTGCTGTGCCTGTTTTCAAATCCCTCGTTTGACCCGAACGAAGACGAGCTCTCAGAAAATTGGGCCGACTTGGCCCTTGACGAGAGCAGCCCTTTTTTGCCGCGGGCCACTATGGGGCTTTATGCCCCCGGCTCCACGTTTAAAATAGCGGTTGCCGCCGAAGCGCTGGAAAACGGCCTTGGCGATTATTCGGTGTACGATGAGGGAACGGTGCGTATTGATGGCCGCGATTTCAGCAATTCCGGCAAAAAGGCCTACGGCAATATCGATTTGAAAAATGGATTTAAATTTTCAAGCAACGTGATGTTCGCCCAGCTTGGGCGTGAGCTTGGCGCCGAAAAGCTCAAAGAGGCCGCTCACCGCTTTATGGTAACCGAAAAAATCCCCTTTGATATAGACACGTCTTCAGTGAGCTGGAACTACGGCTCCATGGGGGAGACGGATCTTGCGTCGGTAGGAATTGGCCAGGGCAGACTTATGACCACTCCTCTCAATATGGCGCTTGTGGCCGCTTCCATAGCTAACGGCGGAATAATGATGAAGCCGCGCCTGGTGCGCAGCGCCGTGTCGTCCAACGGAGTTACGGTATATCAAACCGAGCCGGAGGCGCTGACGGCGGCCGTGCCGTCGGATACGGCCGCGGAAATATCGGATTATATGCAGGCCTGCGTGGAGAGCGGCACCGGCGTCAATGCCCGTATACGCGGCGTTGAGGTCTGCGGCAAGACCGGCACTGCCCAGAACGAACAGGCGGGCATGGATCACGCCTGGTTTGTAGGCTTCGCGCCCAAGGACGATCCGCAGATCGCCGTGGCAGTCATTCAGGAATACAGCGGCGCCAGCGGCGGCAGCGCGTGCGCTCCCGTGGCGCGGGCCGTTATGGAAGCGTGGATAAAATAAATCGCGGCGGGCGGCCGCGAGACCGCGCAGCCCCATAAATAAAAAATTTAAAAAATTTTTAAAAATCCTCTTGACAACGAACAGATGTTCTGCTATACTGTAACTGTAGCGAACAAACGTTCTGAGAACAAATGTTTGTTGAAGGAGGATTTGTCATGAGCAAAACTTATAGGAGAAAAAAAGCGCATCGTGAGGCCGAGCTTAACCGGCAGCGGAGAATAGCCCTTGGCATACTTTCGGCGATCGTTCTGGTAGTCTGCTTTGTTAACTGGGGGCCCCTTTCGGCCGTGACCGGACGGGCCGCCGTTGATGACAGTTATATTTTTGTGCCGGTTCGCCAAGGCGACACGCTTTGGAGCCTGGCCGGCGAATATACGCCCGAGGGCCGGGATATACGTGATTTTATAAATGAAATAGCTCTAATAAATGAGCTCGACAGTAAGACCGTTTATGCAGGACAAATCATAAAAATACCCCAATAATAAAAAATTTAAATTTTTTTCTTTAAAAACTTGCAATCTCTAAAATTATGTGATATAATAATTCAAGTCAATGTTAAGGAGATGATAGAGTGGAAGAAAAAAATGAAATAGATATTATGCGGCTTATAGGGGTACTTATAAAGCGTTGGTATCTTGTGGTTGGCGCCGGTTTGGTCGTTGGCGTTCTTGCCTTCCTCTATACCAACTTCCTTGTTACTCCGCTTTACAGGGCTACGGCCAAGGTTTATGTCAGCAACAAGGTGGATTACAATACAAATCAGGAGGAGGCGGCCATTTCCGACCTGACCACTTCTCAGTCGCTGGTGCCCATTTATTCTACTATGGTGCGCACCAATATGGTGCTTGAAAAGGTTGCCAAATCCGATGAACTTATTGACGCGGGCATTGAGTACGACGCGCAGGATCTTTCTGAAATGATATCTACCGAGCAGTACGAGGATACGGCTGTGCTGCTGCTCAACGTTGTTAATCCCAACAAGGAGTATTGCTCTATTATTGCCAATTCAATTGCGACTACCGGCGTTACCGAGATAGCCAATGTTAATGATGGCAGTACCGGGTATGTTATTGACGCGGCTGAGACTCCCGAGGAGCCCTTTTATCCCTCGGTTGGCCGCAACGTGCTGATTGGCTTTTTGGTGGGCTTTTTCCTGATGGCGGCCGCGATAGCCCTTAGCGAGATTTTTGACACAAAGATTAAGGACGAAGAAGTGTTCGCCGGCATTATCGGCGCGCCTGTGCTTGGCAAAGTCGGCGCCCTTACAGCGCCCAAAACCGCCGCAAAGTGAGAATGTATGAAAGTATAATTAAATAAGCACAAAAACAGGCCTTGAAACGGGCCTGTTTTTGTGCTTGCTGCGGTAATTTCAAAAAACCCCGGAAATTTTAAAAAAAGGCTTGCAATTTTATGCGCGGCGTTGTATAATTATAACAAAATTAATTTTTCAGCAGGAGATGCAATCTTCTAACGAAACGCTCCATGACGGGCCTTTGGCCCACAATACGAAATTACAAATTATCGGCAAACGGAGGTTATAAGTCTGAAAAATAGAGCGAAGGATCGAGGGAAAAAAAGGGCGCAAAAAGGCAAGGCACATGAAAAAGTGCCGTAAAAGTATATACAAAAGCGGACAGTTGTGATATAA
>CANRHW010000092.1 GCA_947630525.1 uncultured Clostridia bacterium
TACCGCAGGCTTTGCAGCTTCCTTTTTTGTCTCTTTTTCGGCGGACTGAGCAGCCTTTGCGGCCTCTTTTGCAGCCTTGTCGGCTTCTTTGGCGGCCTTTTCAGCCTCTATTTCCTCTTTGCTTCTGCGCTTGCGCTTCGGGGGAGCGGCGCTCTCGATAAGGGGCTTAAGATCAAGGGCGCGGCCAACGTTGCCCTCTACTTTAAGAACACCGGAAACATATGCGGCTTCGGGCTTAAGCTTACCGTTGGCGATTTTGATGATTGTGTCGGCATCGGCTATAAGGCGGGCGTCGTTGTCAACATAGTCGTAAGGCTCAACATGAACTTGACCCTCATCAACAAGAATGTAAAATTTACCCTCACCCTCGCCGGTTATGAAAAACTCAATGGCCAGCTTGCCGCTGACGGTGTTAGCGTCGGCATTTTTAAGGGCCTCCTTGACCTTTTCATAAATTTCATGATATGTCATTTGTATAACCTCCTTACAAATTTCTATAATTATTATTTTATATAATTATATCCAAAAAAATACATACAGTCAATAAAAATTTTGCACAAATTTTACTATATAAAATGTAAATCCATATATAAAATGAATAATTTAAATCATTTTTGTCGTGCCGCCGTAAACCGTACCCTGAGTGCCGTCTATGGTAATAACGGTGCCGCTCTTAAGAAGCTTCGTAGCATTCTTTGCGCCGACGAGCACCGGAATATCCAGCGTAAGGCCAACTATGCTTGCGTGGCAGGTGACGCCGTCCTCCTCGCAGATTATACCCCGGCAGCGTTTGAGTATGGGCAGCATGGCGTTGGTGGTTTTGGGTACGCACAGTATCATTCCGTCGCGGAACGAGGTTAGAATTTCGTCACTGCCGTCAGATACAAACAGCTCTCCGCTGACGCTCATTTTTGTGGTGCTTGTGCCCTGAACGAGTACATTGCCGACAAGATGAACCTTGAGGAGATTTGTAGTGCCGCTTACGCCCACGGGCGCGCCGCCGGTAATAACCACAACGTCTCCGTCGCTGACAAGGCCGGTGCTCTTTGCCAATTCAACCGCCGTGTCAAATAAATCGTCGGTGGTTTTGCAGGCCTTGCTCATGACCGGTATTATGCCCCATGAGAGCGCCATTTGTCTGTAGTTGCGCGGACTTGTGGTTGGCGCGATGATAGGGCAGTCGGGCCTGAACTTGCTTATCATTCTGGCGGTGTAGCCGGACTGGGTCACCGTGATTATCGCCGCCGCGCCCAAATCAATCGCGGTCGTGCAGGTGGCATGGCTGATAGCGCTGGTGATTGAAATATCGCCCATCACGTTATTCTCGGCGAACTTTGTCTTGTAATCGATGGCCTTTTCAGTGGTCTCGGCAATCTTCGCCATCGTGGAGACCGCTTCCACCGGGTGGTCGCCGGCCGCCGTCTCGCCGGAAAGCATTATCGCGCTGGTTCCGTCGTAAATGGCGTTGGCAATATCGGTGACCTCGGCGCGGGTGGGGCGTGGGTTCTTTATCATTGATTCGAGCATCTGCGTGGCGGTAATGGATATTTTGCCCGACTTGCAGCATTTGTTTATCAACATTTTCTGTATTCTGGGCAGCTCCTCCATAGCTATCTCAACGCCCATGTCGCCGCGGGCTACCATAACGCCGTCGGCAACGTTGAGTATTTCGTCAATGTTGCTGACGCCCTCCCGGTTTTCGATTTTTGCGATTATTTTTATCCCGTCGCCGCCGCATTCTTCAAGTATCTTTTTAATTTCGAGCACATCATAGGCGCTGCGGACGAAAGAGGCCGCTATTATATCCACGTCCTGCTGAGCGCCGAAAACGATATCGTCCCTGTCCTGATCGTTCATGTAGGGCATTTCAATGTGCGTGTCGGGCAGGTTTATGCTTTTGCGGTTGCGAAGCACACCGCCGTTCACAACGCGGCAGATTATATCGGTTTCGGTAAAATCTCGGGCTTCAAGCTCGATAAGGCCGTCGTCAATAAGTATCTTGCTGCCCCGTTTGAGCTCCGAGGGCAGGTTTTTGTAGGTGACGCTGACAATTGAACTGTCGCCCTCAACTTCTCTTGTTGTCAGCGTGAAGTCTGCGCCCGTCTCTATGGGAGCGCTGCCCTCCGCAAAGGTCTTTATTCTGATTTCGGGGCCTCGGGTGTCAAGCATGAGCGCTACGGGGATATTGAGCTCCTCCCGCAGCTCCTTAACTGCGTTCATACGCACAAGATGGTCTTCGTGACCGCCGTGGGAAAAATTCAGTCGGGCCACGTTCATCCCATTCTGCATCAAGCTGCGCAAAACAGCCTTTTCGTCGGTCGCCGGGCCAAGGGTACAGATTATTTTGGTTTTCCTCATACATATACGTTCCTTTCCGATATATTTTCTCCTCCCCACAGAGGAATTAGTTGCTACTTTGCAGGTAATCGCTGTATGCGTAGCCAACGGTGCCGTTATATCTTACCTTATAAAATCCGTGCTCCATTTCTCCAAGATAAACCACCTCGGTACCGGCCGGGATAGTGTCTATAACCTCGCAGTCCGTATTTGGCTCCGAGCGGAGATTGACGGCCATAATCGCAAAGAGGCTGTCGTTGGCGCTTATGGCCTCGACGGGAGTTTTTTCATCCTCGTCGTCTTTCGCATTTTTATCTGTGTCGCCGTCCTTGTCGCCGTTTTTTTCGCCGCCGTCGTCCTTTTCGTCGTCTTTATCCGTTTCGTCAGACTCGTCGATTTCAGGCAAGCGATTTTCACTTTCACTGTTGGCCGGAACAATGTCCGACGCCTTGACGTAACCTGTCTCGCCGTTATAAACTATCATAATAAAGCCGTTGTCCGCCAAAGTCCGAGCCTCAACGGGTTCGCCGCCAGGAATGTTGCAGATTATTTCCGACTCCTCGCTGGCCTCATAATACATAGGTATGGTAGATGAGGAGGACCCCTTCACGTTATACACATAATAATTTTCGGGATTGGCTTCGCTCAGCAGCTCTGAAATCTTGCGGCTGAGCCCTTCAAGTCTGGAACGCTGGGCAGTCGTCAGCGAAAGCCGGCTTATTTCCACGACCATATCCCGAACGCGTTCAAGGCTGCCGTCGTCCATCATAGATTCGAGGGTGTTCATGCGCTCGTCCGCGTACTTCCCGTCAGAAAGCCGGTTCCGCAGCAGGTCCATATCGCTCCCGATAGGCATTGAACTGTAATCCGCCTTGCATGCGTCCAGTATTTCCAGCCCGCCCGCAAAATCCTCGGATTTAAGGGCCCTGTCCGCGTCGGTATAGGCGCAAAGCACCTCGTATATTTCCCTGTCTTCGGCGTCGGCCTCGTTTTTTTCGACCGCAAAATTGTACAGCCGCCGCGCACGGTCATAGTCGCCTTCTTCCATGGCCCGCAGCCCCAGACGGGCGTTCCGGCTTTTTTTGTCACAGGCTACTATCGAAACCGCAACCGCTCCGAAAACGAGCAAAAATATTATGATTATACAGATAGTCCTTTTCATGATCTCACAGCCTTTCAGTTACGTTCGCATTTTGCAAGCTCTATCCAGCCCGCGCCGGATTTGAGCTTGCCCCAGCCGTCCTCCTCGCCGATTATGGTAAGCACCATTTTTTCTGTAATCGTTCCGGCTACCGAATAGTCGTCTCCCGGGCCGGTATGTATAGACAGTTCTCCGCCCGGCAGGGAAGGCGCGTTGACGGTAACCGTATAAGAGGCAAAAGCGTCGTCCTTGTCCTCCGCTTTGTCGGAGGTGCCGCCGGCATCCTCCGAATTGGCCGGGGCCTCTTCTTCGTCGGAGCCGTCATTATATATTGGGGTGGGAGAAAGGTCAGTGTACAGCACATATCCCTCGTCATTCCCACAGCGGACCCTGCAAAAGCCTTTCACGGTGACCTCAACATAGTGGGAGGCATCCTCGGGCAGCTGCAAAGAAACATATTCCGAATTGGACAGCCGAAGAATTTCAACTTCGTCGCCGGGCTCGAGCCGCCGCAGCACTGCCGAGCTGCTGTCATCATCGGCGTAGAGCGCGGCTCCGCCGGACGAGGTATAGTATATAAGTGGCACGTCGTCATTAGTCTTATCATTGGTATCAGACGGCCTCGACATTGCCCTGCGCAGTGCGAAATATCGTTCGCGCTGGCCCGGCGTAAGTTCAAGACGGTTGAGCTCGTTTACTATATTTTCAGCAATGGTCATGTTTTCGTCCGAGATAGCCTTGCTCAGCGCGTCAAGCTTATCTTCTACCGTAAGCCCGTGTGACAGCGATATGCGTAGGTTGGCAACGTCCTCGCCGATTGGCAGGCTTGCGGCGGACTGTGCGCGGTCGAGAATTTCGAGGCCGCTGTAATAATCCTCGGCCTTTAGGGCTTTTTCCGCGTCAAGGTATGCACCGAGTATTTCATAAATTTGTTTGTCTTTCTGAGCGGTGTCGCCGCCTTTCAGGGCATAGCCGTAAAGCCGGTAGGCTCTCTCGTAGTTCCCATCCTCCATTGCCTTGTACCCTAATCTTGCGTTTTTCTCCGCGCCGGAACTGTTCACACGGCTGTAAACCAGATAGCCCGCGGCGCCGCAGGCCGCTATCAGAAGTACAAAAATAAGGGCGATTGCCTTTTTCATATAATTTTCTCTCCGTAAAAAATAATATAATCCTATGATAATTTTATCACGTTATTGTCATTTTGTCAAATATTTTATAGGTTTAAAGGTCAATTTTTTGTAAATTTTTATAAAATTAAGGTCAGTAATTATTAATTCTCCGCAATTTGGCGTTGACTTTTCAAACGATAAATGCTAATATTTTATATGGCGGGAGGTGATTTTGTGGACCAGTTAAAATATAAAACAGAGGACAGAAATGAAGAATTACGCCCGGAGAGAGCGCGTTACAACAAAAGGAGGGCGGCCAAAGGGCGCGGCGGAATGCTTGGGCTGGGACTTTTGCTCCTGGCGGTCGCCGCTGCGCTGACCGTGGTTTTGGCGGTGCGCGTAAGGTCTCGTACGGAGACTGCGTCGGCTGACCGCGTTTCGCCGGAAAGTCCGTATAAAAGCTTCTATTATTATGAAGAGGAGCGTAGTGACCGTTATGCCGCTTATGCCGCCTTAAACCCTGGCATGGACGCCGGCGATGTCGTATGGCGTGTTGACGCTGACTTGGACAAACACTGGTACGAATATGATATATCGGTCGACACTTATGACGATCCATATATAATTGTCAATAAGTACCGTAAGGTGCCTGAGGATTACCGCCCTCCCGACCTGACCGAAGCGGACGGTTGTCTGATGCGCGCCGATACGGCGGCGGCTTATACGGAAATGAAAACTGCCGCCGCAAAGAACGGCATGAGGATAAAAGCCGTGTCAGGTTACCGAAGCGTGGAATATCAGGCGGGGCTTTATAATAGGTATTTGTCCGAGGACAGCCGTGAAAAAGTGGACCGTTACAGCGCCCGTCCCGGTTACAGCGAACATCACACCGGTATGGCCATAGACCTGTTCGGCTCCGTCGACGGACTCAGAAATTTCGAGAACAGCCCGGAGGGCCTATGGGTGAGAGAGCATTGCTGGGAATACGGCTTTATAATCCGTTATACTGAGGATATTGAAGAAGTGACGGGTTACGAGAATGAGCCATGGCACATAAGATATGTTGGCAGGGCTGTCAGCGAGGACATGAAAAACAAGGGAACGGCGAGCTTTGAGGAGTATTGGGTCAAGTATATAAAGCACAGCCCCGGGAGATAATAAGCAGCATATAGGGGGCGTTTATGAAAAAGTTTATCGTTGATTTGGGCGCGGACGTATTGGGCTCTCTGCTGCTGGCCGTGGGGATATTTTGCTTTTCCGAAAAGGTGAATATCGCTCCCGGCGGCGTTTCGGGCGTGGCCATTATGATAAAGTATTTATTTGGCCTGCCGGTGGGCCTTATGACGCTGGCGATAAATGTGCCTTTGCTGTTCTTGGCGTATGGATTTATGGGCTGGCGTTTCACTCTGCGCACCCTGCGCACGCTTTTGTTTAACAGCCTTATACTGGACCTTGTTGTTACGCCGTTTTTTCCGCAGTACGCCGGCGACCGTATGCTTGGAGCGATATTCGCGGGAGTGTTCATGGGCGCGGGCCTGGGAGTGGTGTTCCTCTGCGGCTCCACGACGGCCGGCACGGATATAATTTCTTTCATTATCGAAAAGCGGCACCCCCATATTCAAGTGGGGACCGCGCTTATGCTCATAGACGGCGCCGTGCTGGCCCTTTCGGCAATAGTGTTCAAAAATGTGGAATCCGTACTTTT
>CANRHW010000093.1 GCA_947630525.1 uncultured Clostridia bacterium
CGCGGTCTGCCCGGCATGGCCGATGTGGACAGCTCCATGCTTGTGTTTGCAAGAGAGATAAAAAAGGGCTATTCCGTAGGTCTCAGCGGGGAATGCGCCGATGAAATATTTGGCGGCTACCCCTGGTACAGGGACGAAACAATTCGCGAGGCGGCGGGCTTCCCATGGTCACAGTCCACGGACTATCGCTACAGCTTTTTAAAGCCTGAAATAAAAGCGATGATTGACCCCCACGCCTTTGTCTCAAAGCGATATGAGGAAACCATAGCAAGAGCTCACAAGCTCCCCTGCAATTCCCCCACCGACGGGCGGATGAAGGAAATGACCAGACTGAATTTGGACTGGTTCATGCAGACGCTTTTGGGCCGCAAGGATTTTATGACTATGTACAGCGGTCTTGAAGCCAGGGTGCCGTTCTGCGACATAAGTATTGTGGAATATATGTACAGCGTGCCCTGGGATTATATGAACTATCAGGGTCGGGAAAAAGGCCTGCTCCGCAAGGCCGCGGAGGGGCTGCTGCCAGAAGATGTGCTCTGGAGAAAAAAGAGTCCCTACCCCAAAACTCACAATCCGGGCTATATGAAAGCGGTCAGCGGACTCCTGCGGGAAGTAATAGACGACCCCGCGTCGCCCATTCTTGAAATTACCGACCGGGATGCGCTCGAAGGTCTGCTTACTGCCAACAAGCCCCAGCCTTGGTTCGGTCAGCTCATGACCACGCCGCAGACGATAGCCTATATGCTGCAAATCAACTATTGGATGAAGAAGTACGGCGTTAAGGTCGAGATATAATACTACTGAATTAATGCGCAAAGAGAAAGGCTCTAAAGCCAACCCTTTAGAGCCTTTCTCTTCGTAAATTAGTCTTTTAGAGAGTCCTAATTTTCTGATTTTCTGTTTTTGACAAAACCGCTGACCTTATCAAACATTTCGGGTACGCTGTCAATGAGTTTATCCACCGTGGTGTTTGCCGAATTGACAGGCAGAAGCTTGACGGTGTCGCCGTTGACCACCAAAAATCCAATGGGCGAAATTGACACGCCGGCGCCGCTGCCGCCGCCAAAGTTATTGGCAGTGGGCTCCTTAGATGGAATATCGCTGCCCCCGGCGGCAAAGCCGAAACCCACCCGTGAAATTGGAATAATGACAGCGCCGTTTGCCGTTTCGACGGGATTGCCGATAACCGTGTTGACGTCCACCATGGACTTGATGTTAGTAAGAGCCGTGCTGATAAGGTCATTCAAAGGATGTTCGCTCATTTTTTATTCCTCCTGTTTTTTAACTTGAATTTCAAATAGGCCCATGCCGCAATGGCGGCCGCTCCTATTATGTTTGCCAGACTTGTGCGAATTATGCAGTCTCCCTCGGCGGTAAAAACCGTTTCATTAAAAGCCGGAACGATATCAATGTTTTGACGTTCAATGGTCACAAATCGGGAGATCAGCCCCAGCAGATTGCCCGCTACGCCCCAGAGTGCGCCCGAGTATACGGCCGTCTTGGCCGCGTCGTCGGTGCCGGCCCGAACGACAACGTTGAGTTCATTGATTTTAAGCAGCCGTCGCAGCGCTCGCCTGAACGGGTCCAAAAACTCGGCCGCGATTGAGTAGTACCGAAGAAAGCGATCCAAAAAGTTCTCATTATCCTCCGCCTTTTCCGCCTCATCTTCCGCTTTTTTCGCCTCGGGCTTCCGTTCCAAGGGCTCGGGCGGTTTTTTCTTTTTTTGTTCTTTATCCTTTTGTTTTTTCGGTTTTGGCTCCGATGGGGCTTTGGGCCTTTCCGGCTGAGGCGCGGCCTCGTTTTGCGGCCCGGCGTCTTGGAATGGCGCAGCCGTTCCGTCCTCGGTTTTCCCTGCCGGCGCGGCCGGCGGTTCATTCTCCTCCGGCGGCGCGGCCTTTTTCCTTGGGAAAATATTGACGCGCACAAAAAGCACGCTCACCCACAGCCGGAAACTGCCGTGGTAGTCCGCGCATATTTTAATGGGGATCAGCGCCGCCGCAATTATTACGGCGGCAATCACGGCAAGAACGATCAACTAATTCATCTCCGTATCGGGCGGGCCGTCCGCAGCTTCCTGCGCGGCAACGTCCGCAATTATATCCGGCGCGGCCGGGATCTCCGCCGCGGGCGGAGTTTGCTTTTCCGGCAAGGGAGGGAGCTGTTCAAGGTTTTTAAGTCCGAAGCATCTGAGGAACTCCTCCGTAGTGGCATAAAGTATCGGACGGCCGGGCGCGTCCGCACGGCCAACCTCGTCAATAAAGCCGCGTTCCATAAGCTTTGTTACGCTGTAGGAGCAGTCAACGCCCCGGATAAATTCTATTCTGCCCTTGGTTACCGGCTGATTATACGCGATTATGGAAAGTGTTTCCAGCGCGGCGGCGCTTAGACCCATCTGCTTTTTCATCTGCACGGTTTTTTGTATGTATTCAAAATATTCCGGCGCGGAGCAGAGCTGCACGCTCTCACCCACTTCTATCAATCTTATCCCGCGGCCCTCACAGGCAAGACGGTCTTTAAGCCTGACCACAGCGGCGGCCAGTTCCTCGCTGGGGATATCCAGGGCTTCGCGAAGTTTTTCCAGCCCCACAGCGTCGCCGGTCGAGAAAAGAATTGCTTCGACGGCAGCCTCAATATTCGTCTCCAAAGTCCAGCTCTCCTTCCTTTTCTCCGCGCATACAGTATATCTTGCCGTCGGCCTCCTCCAAGGCGAGATAGTTTTCCTTGACAAGCTCCAACGCCGCCAAAAAAACGGCTACAAACTGCCCCTTAGCGTATAGGCCCTCAAACAAATCGTCAAATTCAACGGTGTCGTTTTCCGATATCATAATCATTATTCTGGCGGACGCCTGCCGAACGCTGTAATTCGTCCGGCCTATTACTCTGCGAAAACTGCCCGGCTCCAGCGCCGCACGGGTGCGGCTGCGCTCCAGCACCGCTTGGAAAGCCGCGTACAGTCTGTCCACATCAAGGTTTTTATTTTCCACTTTTATTTTCGGAAAGTTTATGGGCTCGGCCTCTTTAAAAAAAAGCTCGTCCGCCGAATGAGAAAGGCGTTCCATTTCGCCGGATATCTCCTTGTAGCGCCGGTATTCCTCCAATCGGTCGGCCAGTTCAAGGCGGGGGTCTTCTTCCTCCTCGTTTTCAACAGGCAGCAGCATACGTGACTTTATCAGCAAAAGCTGCGACGCCATCACAAGAAATTCGCCGCCCACCTCCATATCAAGCCCGCGCATAGCTTCAATATACTCCAAATATTGGTCCGTTATTTCCGCTATGGGTATATCGTAAATATTGACCTTGTTTTTTGAAATCAGGTGGAGCAGCAAGTCCAGCGGCCCCTCAAAGGCCGCCACCTTAAATGAAAGCTCTTCCATCAAATGCCCCCAGTCAGCCGGAGCACAACGTCAAGTAGGGAATTCGCGAACATCGACCACAGGTTGTAAACGGGCGTGATTATCACGTTGAGTATCCGGCCCAAAATTCCCGTAAGTGAAAGTATAATGAGTATGGGGAAACCAAAGCGTTCGTACTGCAAAAGCTTCATATACGTGTCGGCGGGGAGAAGAACCCCCAATATCTTCCCTCCGTCCAGCGGCGGGAACGGAATAAGATTGAACACCGCAAAGCCTATGTTAAGCGAAACAAGGCTTTGAAGAGTACCGACTATAAAGCCCAGTATCCCGTTGTAGCCGGACTTGAAATACAGCACCGCCAGCGGCACATAAACTATGGTGGATAAAAACGCCAGCACAATATTAGCCGCCGGGCCGGCCAATGAAACAAGGGCCGTGTCACGCTTGCGGTTACGGAAATAGAAGGGATTTATCGGCACGGGTTTTGCCCAGCCGAAGCCCACCAGTACCATACAAACGGCGCCTATCGGGTCCAAATGGGACAGAGGATTAAGTGTGAGCCGCCCGGCAGCCTTGGCCGTAGGATCGCCCAGTTTATAGGCCACGTATCCGTGGGCATACTCGTGGACGGTAATTGCCGTGAAAAGCACAATGAAACGCTGGAGCCACATTACAAGCGTGCCGACGCCGAAGCTTAAAATTCCCATACCTTTACCTCCATAAAAGCTTTAAATATCATTCCTGACCAAATCTTCGTAGGTCTCGCGTTTAACTATCACCCGGCTTGCCCCGTCTTTAGTCATCACCATAGCGGGCCGCGGGATGCGATTGTAGTTAGACGACATGGAATAGTTATAGGCCCCGGTCGTAAGCACCGCAATAACGTCGCCCACCTCCACCGGGGGGAGCGCCATGCCCTCGCCGATGAGGTCGCCGCTTTCACAGCACTTGCCCGCTATGGTCACGGGCTCGGCGGCTTTATCCCCGGCCTTGTTGGCTATAAGCGCCTTATATACAGACTGGTAGAGGATATAGCGGGGATTGTCGCACATACCGCCGTCAACGCTCACGTACCGCCGGACGCCGGGTATATCCTTTATGCCGCCGACGGTATAAAGGGTTACGCCGGCAGTACCCACAATACTGCGGCCCGGCTCCATCATAACGAAAGGCAGAGCTATGCCCTTTTCTTCACAGGTCTTGCGCAGTACAAGGCTGACGGCCTCGATATATTTATCAAATTCTATGGGATCGTCTTCCTCGGTATACATAACGCCGTATCCGCCGCCCAAGTTCATCTCGGTCATTTCATAGCCGGTCTCGTTCTTGATGTCCGCAATAAGCCCGGCCAACACCTCGGCGGCTTTTTTAAAGGGTTCAAGCTCGTGTATCTGAGAGCCGATGTGACAGTGTACGCCGCCTACCTCAATGTTCGCGAGGTTAAGAGCGCGGCGGATGATATCATGAGCCTCGCCGGTTTCAAGGGCAAACCCAAATTTGGAATCGATCTGACCCGTCATGATAAAGTTATGCGTGTGCGCGTCGATGCCGGGCTTGATACGGAAAAGCACCTTCTGCCTTTTTCCCCTTTCCCGGCAGATAGCGTCAATGGCGTCAAGTTCGGTCTTATTGTCCACCACGATGCGGCCGACGCCGCTCTCGACAGCGTAAACCAGCTCGTCATAGGTCTTGTTGTTGCCGTGCATACACAGTTTTTCCGGCGGCATACCCGCCTTAAGGGCGGTATAAAGCTCGCCTCCGCTGACCACGTCGGCGCCCAGGCCCTCGCTGTTTACAATGCGGATTACCTCCAGATTGCACAGGGCCTTTGAAGCAAAAAATACCAGTCCCTTTCCGCCGTAAAACTTATCTATTGACTCCTTATATGTTCGGCAGTGACGGCGAACGGCGGTCTCATCCAGCACGTACAGGGGCGTGCCGTACTCCTTAGCCAGTTCCACAGCGTCGCATCCGCCTATGGTAAGGTGATTTTTCTCGTTGATATTCAAAGCGTCGGATACAAACATAAACTTTCCTCCTGAGTAAAAATATGCTTATTTTAGTATAGCACATATTAGCAAAAAAATCAAGCACAAAAAGTATATTTTTGTCTCCCCTGCCAATACTAATACCAATCCTCAATGAAACGCGGCGCCGGAGGACGGGGTTCGTTTGTGCCGGACAAAAAAGGCGGGATAAAGTCCGCCCCGAACGTCATGATTTCATTGCAGATTAATATGGCCGAAAGGATGACAATTATGGTTCAAACAATACACAGCGATACAATCGAGCTGCTGAGAGAGTGCAATGCCGGCGTAAAGATGGGCGTTGATTCGATCGAGGACGTTATAGACAAGGTGGAAAGCGAACGGCTGCTTGACAGGCTAAACCGGGCCAAGGACGAACACCAACAGCTTGGCAGCGAAATACACGCCCTGCTCAACGAGTATCACGACGGGGGCAAGGACCCCAACCCAATGGCCAAAGGTATGTCCTGGGTCAAAACAAACGTTATGATGGCGGTTAAGGACGACGATTCAACCATTGCGGACCTGATGACCGACGGCTGTAACATGGGCGTGAAATCCCTGTACCGCTATTTAAACAAATATGCCGCAGCTGATGAAAAAACAAAGGATTTTACCAAACGGCTCATCAAAATTGAAGAGGATCTTATAACGGACCTGAGAGAATATTTGTAATGGGGCTGTAAAAAAAGTCGCTATGTAATCTGGAGGCACTGGGGCTGTCCAAAAAAATCGCGCAGAATGGACGAAAATCAGCTCGCGCAGGCGGCAGAAAAACAGGCGAAGCCTGTCTTCCGCCGAGCAAGCCCTCCCGACGGCGTACAGAGGTACGCCGAGGGTGATTTTTGTT
>CANRHW010000094.1 GCA_947630525.1 uncultured Clostridia bacterium
TTAGGTACAAATATGGTAGAATATATTTATTATACAATCAAAAAATATATTTGGAGGTGCAAAAATGACAAAAGAACAGCTTTGTATTCTGCTTACGATACTTGTCTATTTGATAGCAGTGCTGGCCGTCGGCTTCCATTTTGCAAGGAAAAACGAAAGTGCGTCTGACTTCTACCTGGGCGGGCGCAAGCTCGGTCCACTTGTGACCGCCATGAGCGCCGAGGCGTCGGATATGTCGGCATATCTCCTTGTTGGACTGCCGGGGCTGGCTTATCTTTCCGGCGTTGCGGACGTGGGCTGGACGGTTGTGGGCCTCGCCGTAGGCACCTATTTAAACTGGCTTTTTACCGCCCGCAGGCTCCGCCGTTATACTCAGATAACGGGCTCCTATACCCTGCCGCAGTTCTTTTCAAACCGCTTTAAGGATAATAAAAGCATACTTTCGGCCATTGCGGCGCTTATCATAATAGTGTTCTTCGTGCCTTACACGGCTTCGGGCTTCGCGGCCTGCGGAAAGCTGTTCTCCTCTTTGTTCGGCATGAATTACATGACGGCGATGATAATTTCCGCCATTGTCATAGTGGGTTATACCGCGGCGGGCGGCTTTTTGGCCGCATCGACTACCGACTTTATACAGAGCATCATAATGACCGTCGCAATTCTGTTCGTATTAATCTTTTCCACCGTGACCGCCGGCGGCATCGGCGCCGTGATTGAGAACGCAAAAACTCTGCCGGGGTATCTCTCCCTTACCGCGACATTTTCCGAAACGACGGGCACGTCTCAGCCCTACGGCCTGCTGAAAATAGTTTCTACGCTGGCGTGGGGGCTTGGCTATTTTGGTATGCCCCACATCTTATTGAGATTTATGGCCATAAATGATGAAAAAAAGCTCAAACTTTCCCGTCGGGTGGCATCCGTCTGGGTAGTCATTGCCATGAGCTTTGCCGTGATGATAGGCATAATCGGCCGCACCCTCAGCAACGGCGGCTTTATACCGCAGCTTTCCGGCAGCAACACCGAAACCGTTATAATGGAAATAGCCAATTTCCTGTCCGGTTACGGCGTATTGCCGGCCTTGATGGCGGGGCTTATACTGGCCGGCATATTGGCAAGCACCATGTCCACGGCGGATTCCCAGCTTTTGGCGGCCTCCTCCAGCGTGTCGGAGAACCTTATTCAGGAGACCATTGGCGTTAAGCTTTCCAAACGCGCAAGCATGATAGCCGCAAGGGTAACCGTTATAGTCATTGCAATCTTGGGTATTATCATTGCTCGCGATGAAGAAAGCTCCGTATTTGGCATAGTTTCGTTTGCCTGGGCCGGTTTCGGCGCGGGCTTCGGTCCCATTATGATATGCGCTTTGTTCTGGAAGCGCGCCACTCTGCCCGGCGCCGTTGCCAGCATGATATCCGGCGGCGCAATGGTATTTATCTGGAAATTCATCATAGCTCCGCTGGGCGGGATTTTCGCAATATACGAGCTGCTGCCGGCTTTCATTGTCGGCATACTTGTGACCGTAGTTGTCAGCCTGCTGACCGCGCCCCCCTCTCAGGAGATAATCAGTGAATTTGAAGCGGCAAAGGCCAAGTAAGATAAAGACAGTAAAATTCGATAAAAACATAAAAAAATTCGCTCGCACGAGCGAATCAGAGCGCTGACAAATGTCAGCGCTCTTCAAAGGGGAACCCGAACGGTTCCCCTTTGAGAGAACCTCTCCGCATCGGGCACTTACGCTTACGAAATATCATTTTTATAAAATTAAAAATGATATTTCTACCCCGATTAAAGTATAACATCCCGGGTACACGCCCCGGGATGTTATGTTTTCTATCGAAAGGGAGTTCCCTTTCGAGCTTTCCCCATTGTTCACGGGGTTTGTCATCAGTCAAATTCGCTCGCACGAGCGAAATTTTTTATTATTACATACAATAATTTAGTATAAAACTAAAAGCATTTTTCCTTTCGCTTTTTCTTGCAGTCCTCAATATTGCCACAGCGGTAGCAAAGCTCATTTTCGCAGGAGCCGTTTTGCGCAAAAGCGAGAATGTTGTCCACGGTGGTCTCGGCAATATTGTTCAGGGCCTCCTCCGTTAAGAAGGCCTGATGAGAGGTAACTATGACATTGGGCATGGATATCAGCCGCGCAAGCGTGTCGTCTTCCACGATATGGCCGGAAAAATCCCGGAAGAATATATCGGACTCCTCCTCGTACACGTCAAGACAGGCAGCGCCTATCCTGCGTTCCTTTATGCCGTCCAACAGCGCGTCCGCGTCAATAAGAGCCCCGCGGGAGGTATTGACTATCACGACGCCTTTTTTTAGGAGCTTAACGCTATCGGGATTTATCAGGTGGCGTGTCTCCGGCGTAAGCGGACAGTGGAATGAAATTATATCGCTGCGGCGGAAAAGCTCGTCCAATGCCACATAATTTATGCCGCTGCCCTCGGCGGGGTATTTGTCGTAGGCTATAACCTCCATGCCGAAGCCCCTGCATATGTCGATGAAGATACGCCCTATCTTGCCTGTGCCCACAACGCCGACGGTTTTGCCGTGCAAATCAAAGCCGGTCAGTCCGTTGAGACTGAAATTAAAGTCCTTAGTCCTTATATATGCCTTGTGTATGCGCCTTATGGAAGTGAGCAGCAGGGCCATGGTATGCTCCGCCACGGCGTAGGGCGAATATGCCGGCACATGGAACACATGAATTTTGCCGTAGGCGTGTTCAACGTCCACATTGTTATAACCGGCGCACCGCAGAGCAATAAAGCGTACCCCACAACTGTAGAGAGCGTCGATGACGGCGGCGTTGGCAATATCGTTCACAAAGATGCATACTCCGTCGCAGCCTTGGGAAAGGCTCACGGTTTTCTCATTTAACCGGGTTTCATAAAAAACGAATTTGGGCTCGTCAAACTTCTCAAACGGAGCAATGTCATAGGGCTTTGCGTCAAAAAAAGCTATCTTCATGTTTCCCCTCCGAAAAATATGTACTATTCAAACACAGCCGCGCAGTCCTTAAGCCTTTGTATAACGTCGATATGCTGGGGGCAAACGCTCTCGCACTGGCCGCATTCCACGCAGGCCGACGCAGGGGCCCCGTTTTTGACGGCGGCGGCATAATCGGCGGTTCCGCCCTCAAGCTGGCCCCAAATCAGCTGGCGGTTGCGGGCGGCAAAAATGTCGGGTATGGCAATGCCCATCGGGCAGCCCCGTACGCAGTAGCGGCAGCCCGTGCATGGGATGGACTTAACGCCGTTTATAAGCTCCTGGGCCTCTTGTATGGCGGCCCGTTCGGCAGCGTCAAGGGGCTTGAAATCCTTCATATATGACAGATTGTCCGCCATCTGGTCAATGTTGGACATGCCGGAAAGCACGGTAATAATGCCGTCCAGCGAGGCCGCATAGCGTATGGCCCACGACGCGAAAGACGCGCCGGGATTTGCGGCCTTGAACACCTCCTGCACGGCCTCGGGCGGGTTGGCAAGGGAGCCGCCCTTAACCGGTTCCATCACTACGACGGACTTGCCGTGACGGCGGACGACCTCGTAATTTGCCCGGGCCGCAACGCCGTCATTTTCCCAGTCGGCATAGTTGATCTGAAGCTGCACAAATTCCGCGTCCGGGTGTTTTGTCAAAAGCTCCTCAAGCAGCTCCGGCCCGGCATGGAATGAGAAGCCCCAGTGCTTAATAAGTCCTTTTTCCTTTTGCTCGCGGACAAAATCCCAAAGGTGGAATTTGTCATAGGCGCCGATGTTACCGTTTTGTATCGCGTGCAGCAGGTAATAGTCAAAGTAGCCCGCGCCGGTGCGTTCAAGGCTGGTTTGCAGCTGTTTCTTTACGCCGGCCTCATCCTCGGCGGCCCAGGAGCACATCTTTGTCGCGAGAGTGAAGCTCTCCCTGGGGTAGCGGTCTACAAGGGCGGCCTTGGCGGCCCGCTCGGACTCGCCGTTGTCATAGACATAAGCGGTGTCAAAATAGGTCTGCCCCGCCTCCATGAACATATCCACCATTTTTTTAGTGTGTTCGATGTCAATTTTGCCGCCCTCCGTCTTTGGTAGGCGCATAAGGCCAAAGCCAAGCTTGGGCGTTTTTTCTCCGAAATAACGTTCCATGATTACCCTCCTATAATGTTATTAATTTCATTATAGCACCCTTGGGACAATAAATCAAATTAACAAACTATGAATTATTCACAAAAAACATGCTTGCCTATTGTGCAGATAATTTTTCTCGAACGTATCCACTTGTTGGTCGCGGTAACCGGATTGTAGTAATATATCGCTCCGCCCGTGGGGTCCCAGCCGTTCATGGCATCCCGGGCGGCGCGCATGCTGCTGCTGTACATTTCGGCGTTAATCTGACCGTCGTCCACGGCGGTGAAAGCTCCCTTTTGGTAAACCACACCGCTGATACTGTTGGGGAACGACGGGTGCTTGACCCTGTTAAGAATGACCGCGCCTACCGCAACTTGCCCCTCGTACGGTTCGCCGCGGGCCTCGCCGTTAATGACCCTTGCCAACAAATATACATTGCTCTCACTCTGGGAATTGGTGCTGCCCTCAGAGTAAATACCCATGGCTTCGAGAGTCTTTTGTCCCGCTATGCCGTCGGCAGTAAGGCCGTTTTTCTTTTGAAAGCTGCGGACGGCGCTCTCGGTCTGCCAGCCGTAGATACCGTCTACGCTGCCGGTGTAATAGCCCCAGTTTTTTAGCTTGGTCTGAATTTCTCTTACTTCGCTGCCGGTAGAGCCCGACTTTGATATGGCGGTTACCGCCGCGCCGCCCGCTATCACATACAGCAGCGCGGCCACGGTCACGAATAACATAAACGAGCGTTTGTACATTGGACCACCTCATTTCAATAGTTGGTAGTATTGTGTACAAACGGCAACATTTTTATGTAATTGGCGGTAAATTTTATTTTATTATCTGACGGTAAATTTTTTCAAATATTCAAGAGTTTTTGGCAGGCGTCCCAGGTGATATTCCAGATATTTTTCACTCACGGGGCCAAGCCTGGAAATAAGCGCCGGGGGCGACTTAAAGAAAAGCGTGTCCTTTAGCTCCGATGTAAGTATAAAGTCAAGCACCGTCATCTCGTCTCGGGAGAGCTCCACGGCGCTCGGGTCCTTATGGGCAAAGCAACAGGTCTCCCCCTCCGAAATGGACAAATGTGTAGCCGGAGCCCCGCACTGACATTCCTCGGATATGTATGGGGCCAGGCCCAAAACCTCGGCCAGCCTCAACTCATACACAAGCTTTAAAGTTTCCCCGTCCTCGGGCCGTTTTGTCAAAGCAAACAGGGTGTTTAGACACAGCCGGAGCTCCTCGGCGGCAGGAATGCCCGGCTCCGTGCCGCTTTCAAGCAGGGAACCGAAGTAGGCTCCATAGGCCACGCTCTCCGCCCTATCGCGCAGGTGGTAAAACCCCTCGGCGCAATCGGCGCTCATCAGGGAATACATCCCCCGTCCCTCTTTCAGCACAAAATCGCTGAGACAAAGCAGCCCGCAGCCGGAGCTATTTTTATTCTTTAGACTTTTAACGCCCTTGGCAATAATGCTGATCTTCCCAAGCTCCGGCGAAACGGCGGTCAGCACTTTGTCGTTATCGCCGCTGTTGGCCGTCCTGACTACCAGGGCCCTTGTTTTCACTGTATTGTCCATGTTCGGTCTCCCCGCCCCGGGTTTCCTTTTCCCGGCAGCGTCTTTTATATTCAAGATAAAGCTCTATATTTCCTGTTTCGGTAAAATATTTCCAGAATACGTCCTTCATGACCGCACCTCCGGAGTTAGTATCTGCCGGAGCGGGACTTATAAACTGTGTAAAATTTTACAGCTCCTTATCGGAATACCCCAATTCTCTCAAAGCCGTAGGCTTGTTGCGCCAGTCCGCCCGGACTTTGACCCAAAGTTTGAGAAAAACCTTTGTATCGAGCAGCTTTTCCATATCCTCGCGGGCGTATGAGCCGATACGTTTGAGACATTCGCCGTTTTTACCGATAATGATAGGCTTGTGGCCGGATTTTTCGCAATAGATGACGGCGCTGATACGGGTCATATCCGGCTCCTCTTTCAACTCTTCAATTTCAACGGCGGTGCCGTGGGGAACCTCCTTGTCGAGGAGGCGGAGTATCTTTTCGCGTATTATCTCTTCGCACATCTGTCTTACGGTGCGGTCGGCGGCAATGTCGTCGGGATAGAAAGCCGGG
>CANRHW010000095.1 GCA_947630525.1 uncultured Clostridia bacterium
ACTTTCGTATTGCGGCTGCGCGGCAGCGAATATGCGGGCCGTCTCCGCAGCGGCAGCTTTGAACTCCATAAGGGTATGTGCATAGACGATATGATAAAGGCTCTGGCCACCGGGGGCGATAAGAAAGGGACCGTCGACGTCACGGTGCCGGAGGGTTACAGCATCGAACAGATAGCCAATATATTTGAAAGCAAGGGCCTGTTCCCGGCGGCCGACTTTTTGGCCGAGGCCGAAAACGGTGTTTTTGACTATGATGTACTTAATTCGATCCCGAATGACGACAACATCAAATACCGCTTGCAGGGCTTTTTATTCCCAAGCACCTATAATTTTTATGTTGACGCTACTCCCCATGACGTTATTGACACAATGATAGGAGAATTTGTCAAAAAATATGACGGCCTCACGAACAACAGCGGCCGCAGCGCCTTTGAGATTGTGACGATAGCCTCCCTTGTGGAGAGGGAAGCAAAGGTGGATGCAGAAAGGCCGCTCATTGCCGGCGTTATCGAAAACAGGCTGGCGATAGATATGCCTCTCCAAATCGACGCTGCCGTCATCTATGCCGTGACCGACGGCATGTATGACCTTGACAGGGTGCTTTATAAGCATTTGGAGATCGATTCGCCATATAATATCTATAAAAATTATGGCCTGCCCGCCGGCCCCATATGCAGCCCGGGCGAAAAATCTCTTGACGCGGCGATGAATCCCGCCAGCCATGATTACTTGTATTATCATACCGATGAGGAGAAGGGCGACGGCAGCCACATCTTTACGTCTAATTTCAGCGACCACAACGCAACAATGAATTAAATGTGATCAGGAGGGTTTAATGTGAAAAAGGAAACTCCCGTTATCTCCGTTGATACGCGGGGCAAAGGGCCCGCCATGGGGGACTTTTACGGTATCTTCTTCGAGGACATTAATCATGCCGCCGACGGCGGGCTTTATGCGCAGATGATACAAAATCCCTCGTTTGAGTTTGATAAGGCGGATAATCCCGACTATGACCATACCACGGCCTGGACGGTTTTCGGCGGGGCCGATATAAGGGCCAGAAACCGCGGCGGCCTGTTTGAAAAAAATCCCTGGTACGGCGAACTTGCTTCCACCGAGGCCGGCGGCGGAATTTATAACGAAGGCTTTGGCGGAATGTATTTTGAAAAAGGGAAGGAATATAAGCTCAGCTTTTTTGCGCAGGGCGCGGTGAAGCTCAAAATTTCCCTTGCCGACGAAACGGGAACGGAACTTGCCGCACTTGAGTTGGCCATGGCCGATAGCTGGGAACGCCGCGAGTATGTTTTTGTTCCCGCGGCGGAAACCGTCAAGGGCAGGCTTGTTATAACTTTGCTTGAAAGCGGACGCGTCGCTTTTGACGCCATGTCGCTTTTGCCGGCGGGCGGTATTTTCCGTGAGGATATACTCCGTGCGCTGAAAGAACTCAAGCCAAGATTTATGCGTTTCCCGGGAGGGTGCCTTGTCCACGACGGCGATCTTGACCGCGACAGCCGCACCGCATGCTATTGCTGGAAGAATACCCTCGGCGCTCCCGAGGCCAGAGGCTCGCGCCGGAACAACTGGGGCTACAATCAAACTCTGGGCATAGGCTTTTATGAGTATTTCCTCTTGTGCGAGGAGCTGGGCTGCGAGCCGCTGCCGGTGCTGCCGGCAGGCTGGAATCCTCACAGTAAGGCGGCGTGCCCGGAGTACGACATGGGCCCGTGGGTGCAGGACGCTCTCGACCTGATAGAGTTTGCCAACGGCTCCGCAAACACTGTCTGGGGCAAGGTTCGCAAGGAATTGGGCCACAGCGCGCCGTTTAAGCTGAAATATCTGGCTTTGGGCAATGAAGAGGTGGGCGAAGAATTTCCGCCCAGATATGAAATTATCGCCAAGGCCGTAAAGGAAAAATACCCCAAAATAAAACTGATACACAGCGCCGGGCCTTTCCCCGCGGGCAGCGAATATAAGCGGGGCTGGGCTGCCGCCCGCAAGGCCGGGGCCGAGCTTATTGACGAGCACTACTACACTTCTCCCCAGTGGATGCTGGCCAACGTTGACCGCTATGCCAAATATTCGTCCCGCAAGCCAAAGGTCTTTGTGGGCGAGTACGCCTCCTGGGGGAATACAATGTTCAACGCCGCCGCCGAAGCAGCCTATATGACCGGGCTGGAAAATGCCGCCCACGCTGTTTCAATGGCCTGCTATGCGCCGCTTCTCTGCAACGTCGGGTATAGGAATTGGTCCCCGGACCTTATATATTTCGACAACCATCGGGTGCAGCGGACGTTGAATTATTATGTTCAGAAGCTGTTTATGGAAAATCAGCCGGACTATACGCTGCCTTTCGTGGCTAAGGGCCTTGAAAGCGAATTATCGCTCCATATGCCGATTTTGGGCAAGGCCGAGGTCGTAAGCTGCGGTATAGAGGCCTGCGTTTACGACGCCCGCGTAATAAATCTGGATAACGGCGACCAGGTGGATTTGGGCGGCTTTGATTTGACCCCCGACACTCGCCGTGAACTGAGCGAAATAAATTTGCCAAACTGTGAGATCAGGTTTAAAATTATTAAGACCGGCGGAAAGTGGAATAAAGGACTTTCGCTCAATTTTGGCAAAAAGGATGAGGCAAACCGCCTTTGCTGGGATATCGGAGGCTGGCAGAACCAGGATTGCTCCGTGACCTCGGTGATAGACGGCCGCGGCACGTGCCTTGATCAGCATATCTTTACGCTTGACGCCAACAGGGAATATGACCTGTGCCTGAAGATACAGGGGAGAAAGGTGACCACCCTTGTGGACGGCGCCGTCATGAATATGTGCGAGGATAAGCTGCCGGACCTCCAAGAGCTTTATGTTACCGCCGGAATGATTAAGTCTACCGGCGAGGTGGTCGTTAAGGCTGTGAATGTGAACTCCAAAAAGACCCGCGCCAGGATCGACCTTGGCGGCGGCGTATGGCGGGGGACTGCTCAGGTGCTCTCCGCCGGGCGGGATGATGAAAATTCCTTTGAAAAGGAAACGGTTCCCGCATTATCGGAGGTCAGTGCTTCAAGAGGCACGGTGGCGCTTGACTTCCCGGCCATGAGCGTTACGGTAATAAGATTGAAAAAGGATTGAAAAAAAGAGCTTACTCTGTGAGCGGGAAGCATTTAGTCCGGCATACATTCGACAATCTCTCTCATTGACAATCGGCCCCGTGGGGTCTATAATTAGTCATAGAGATTATTAAGGCAATACCGCACAAAGATTGTGCCCGTATTGCGCCGCAGATTTTTTGACGGAATTGCGAAAACGGCTAAAAATATGCAAGCAAAATGGGTACAAAGCCCCCTTAGCGGTCTTTGTGCGGCATTGCCTTAAATTTAAGTGAGGAGAATTGCAATGGAATCGGATTTGCTGACAGAGTACCGCAGCCGGGCGGCGGGCGTTATCGCCAGGAATAAAAGCGTGCTTGATATACTTTCTAAGCAGCAGTGTGCCGGGGCCAAGGTCGTCAGGAGCGTGATAAAGGCGGTTACCGCCTGCGGCTGCATCGGCATCAACGGATGCAAAAACCCTCCGCGTACCGGGACCACTCAGATTGAGGGCGAGCTGTGCGAGGATTGTGAAAATATTATAATGACCGAGATGGGGGAGATGTTTTTCTATTTCGTGTCGCTTTGCAACGCTCTCGGCATAGATGTGGCCGAAGTTGTGCGCCGTGACATGAGCCGCTGTGATATGCTCGGGCCGTACAGTCTGCGCTGAATGTGCCATTTAGTAGGAATTCACAAATGTGAATTCCTTTTTTTGTTTACAGGGATTATTGACAAGATATAAATTGTATGCTACAATATAAAGTAGATTATTTTATATAGAAGTGAGGAGAGAATATGAAGCTGAGTTTTAAGAAGTGCGTCCTTGTGGGATTGTGTTCGTCTCTTTTGGCTGTGACTATGGTCGGCTGCAACGGCAATGAAACAAAAACTGCCGCGAATAAATTCACCTCCATAGTGATTGGACACCACTATCAGCCTGAGGACGACCCCTATTGGGTCGACGAGATAACCGGCGAATCCGATATGAGCGAGGATAACCGCCGCGCAGCTATCGCCGCCCTCGATACGGTTAAAGAAAAGCTGGGCGTGGATATAAGCTGGGTGTCCTATCCATCTGACATTAAACAGTGTGTGCTCCAGACGGTGCTGGCCGGCGATCCCGTCTGCCATATCCCAATCATGGCCAACGGCTCCCAGGGTACGCTGCTTTCTCAGAACGTGCTCCAAAAGCTGGATCCTTACGTAGATATATTTACAAGCAATCCTGACTATGAGTGGGTTCTGCTTGACAAGTGCTTCGGCAACTACTACCTCATGAACAGAGACTTTTTGTACATGAACAACTGGCCTCTGGTTTACAATGCGACCTACATTGAACAGGTGCCCTCGCTTAAGGAAAACGGTAAGACGATCTACCCCGCCACCCTTTACGAGCGCGGTGAGTGGACCTGGAGCACCTTTGAGGATTACCTCAACAAAATTAAGGTGTATTTCGCTGGCAAAAAGGCCGCCAGCGGCAATGAGATATATCCTTTCCACACCAATTATACATATACTCTGCTCTTCGCTTTTCATTCCAATGGCGCCTGTCTGTATGACGGTAACGAAATGAGCTTCGATTCCGAGCAGGGCATACAGGCTGCGGAATACCTTGACCGGCTTATTACTAACGGCCTGTGCAACGTTCTCGCCGCGGGCCCCAACTCCAACTCCGCGGGCTATATGGCTCCAACCGACGCCTTTATTGCCGGCGAGAGCGTATTTAACAACGCGGCCCGTTGGAAAATGGGCCAGTGCGGCAGCGTTTTGGCCGAGCGCGGCGAATCCATGGGCGTTATCCCATTCCCGCGCCCTGACGATATCTGCCCGCCGGACACTTATAATAAGACTGACGAAAATGACCCGTACAGAAGGTACGACCCATATAAGGATTACGGCGTAAGGAGCGGGCGTTATCAGATATACAGCTCCGTTGCCGACAGCGTTGGTCTGCTGAAAGGCTTTGGCGAAGAAGAGAGCAGGACCGCTCTCGAAGCCTACTGCATGTACCGCAGTGAGTTTTATAAGCACCTTGCGCAGGTGGACAGCGTTGAAGAATATATCGAAACTGCCGCTGTTGCAAAGGCCGTTGAGGATGGCATCGATATCTTCCATCCTGAGATAGGCGACGCCAACCTCCGCATATACAAGCAACTGGGCAGCATTGACGAAAACGAATTTGGCGAATCCATTGAAGTGTTCTGGGATTTCGCTTACAGCACCTTTGGCAACAGCGTATGGGGCGTTGGCGGCGCACCCAAGTACCGCATCAATGTGGTTCAGCGCAGGAGCGGCCCGTACAATAAGATTGAGAGCATATCCAAGGCCCTCAACAAGGATAAGGTCGTTGACGACGTTATCCCCAGCGTTGGCAGGGTGGACGGCTCCGCGCTGGTATTCTCTGAAAAAACCAACCCCAAAAAGATAAACTGGCTGGATTATTTCACCGCCAGCGACAATGTTGACGGTGATTATGAATTGAAGGTCGAGAACGGCGAGATCGTACTCCGGGGCAGCGCCGACGTCAAACTTGCCGAGGAAGAAGCCCAGAAAGAGGACTATATGGCCGATCCCGAAGAAGTTCCCTTTGAGGCTGGGCGCTTTGAGGTGGATTACAGCGGCGTTGATTTCAATACCGTTGGCGAATACAAGGACGCCCTGATTGTCCGCGTGACCGATAAAGCCGGCAACTTGCGTGAATCGCCCCAGACCGTTTATGTTTATGATAAGGAAAATACCGTTCCGCCCACAATGCAGCTTAAAGAGGGCGAACTCAAAA
The DNA here is from genome assembly GCA_947630525.1 of uncultured Clostridia bacterium. Classification (GTDB taxonomy): domain Bacteria; phylum Bacillota; class Clostridia; order UMGS1883; family UMGS1883; genus JAFLUQ01. The sequence goes on from CANRHW010000095.1 coordinate 5,863, forward strand.
CCATAGGTCTTGACACAATGACCAGCGACATCAACTGGGGCGGCGATTATATTGAAAGCGCAACGGATGTTAACGGCATCGACCTGAAGAGCCGCGTGTCCGCCGACGTTACGGAGCTTGACGTTACCGTCGAGGGCGATTATCCGGTTATCCTCTATGTTGAAGACTTTGTTGGCAACCGCACCGAAATTCCCGTTACGCTTACGGTGAAGAAATCTGAGTAGCTTATCTTAATAGCTCAAAATCAGGCGGCAGGGTTCAAACCCTGCCCCTTTTTGTACTGTCAGTTAACGCATTAATGCAAAA
>CANRHW010000096.1 GCA_947630525.1 uncultured Clostridia bacterium
ACACGGTCCACGCCATGATTTACGACCGGGCGGAGCTGTATTATAACAAAACGGCGTTTACCGAGCGCGGCGGCGGCGCGCGGAGCTTCGGCGAACTCATGATAGACGCTCACCTGGCCGCCGGCGAGCTGGATCGCCTTGGATTGGCGGGCCGGCCGGCGGCGGTAACGGGCCAGGTGGACTATGCCACGCTGGCGGCGATGTTGGGCTGCCTTGAAGCCGGCTGCCCTTTAGTACCGCTGGACCAGGGGTTGGGGGCCGACAAGCTCTGCGAGCTCATCACCGGCTGCGAAATTGGAACGCTCCTCTGCGGCCCCGGCAGCGTCGACATCGCTGTGCAGGCCGGCCAAAAGCTGCCCGGCCTGAAAGTTGTCGAAAATGTTGGCGAAGAGCTTATAAAATCCGACGTTCCCGCATGGAACGGATTGCCGCCGGTTGACCCGGCGGGGCCGGCCTTTCTGTTTTTCAACGAGGACGGGGCCGGCGCGATGCTCTCTCATAAAAATATATGCGCCGCGATCGAGGCAATTTCCTCAGTCCGCGCCGTAGGCTCATACACTTTTCTTGCTCCGGCGGTCTGGGGCGGCGCCTTTGACTGCATTATGGGGCTTTTGCTGCCGCTTTGGTCCGGCTGCGGCCTTATACGCCGCGGCGAAAAGCGCGGCAGGGCGCGAACCATCGCCGAGTCGGGAGCTTCGGCCCTGACATGCACCTCTCCCCGGCTGAGGGGATTGGAGCGTTCACTGTGGCTGCGCTCGGAAAAAAAGCGCGGCCCGCTGGCGGCTTCGCTGGCAAGGCTGACCGAAAGGCTTGGCGGCCGCGCCGGAGCGGGCAAGGCCATGGGTCGCAGGGTGCGCAGCCTCATAGGCGGCGACTTGAAGTTCATCCTCTGCGGCGGCGTCTGGCCCGACAGGGAAAGCGCCCGTCTGTTCTCCGGCTGGGGCATAGAGGTTTGCAGCTGCTATTTCACCCCCGAATGCGGACCGCTGGCGGTTTTTGACCCCTCGTTCAAGAAGCTTGTGCCGCTGACGGATATCACCGTTCCGTCCCCGGTAAAAGACGATTTCGGCGAACTGTGTGTCGCTGGCGACCGGGCGCCGATAGGCTATTTCGGCGGACGTACGGATTTTGGCGAAGCTTTCCCCACCGGCGACATGGGCCGCATAACCGAGGATGGGGCGCTGGAGCTGCGCGGCAGAAAAAAGACGGCTCTCTACGGCAGGGACGGCGAGCTGGTTTTCCCCGAAGAGATGGCCGAAGTAATACTCGCCAGCCGCTACGTGGCCGACTGCTCCATAACCGGCAGATTTGACACCAAAACCGCCGACGTGCTGATCACCGCCCACATAACCCCGGATTTCAAAGAGGTAAACACGGTGCTGGGTGAAAAATATTCTCCGAACCGGCTGCGTCTGTTTTTCAACACGGTCATGGAGCGTATGGCTCCATCGCTGCCCCACCGGATACATGAATTCACCCTGCCTGACTGATAGAAAAGAAGGTCCATTGATGAAGGAAAACAACTATATTCTGTTTTTGTCTGTGCGGCTGCTGATATCGCTGCTGCCCCTGGCCTTTGGATGGCCGCTGATTGCTTTTTGCTTTTGCGTTTACAATCTGGTCGTCATCACCCTTAACCGGGGGCTGGCTTTCGGCGGAGCGGTGGCCCTTGGCGCCGCGGCGGCGGGCGGTCTGTTGGCCGCCGCCATGAACGGAGCGGCTTTTGGCTGCGCCTTTGCACTGAAAATAGTCCTCGGCGCGTTGGCGGCCGCGCTGGCTTTCGCTTTCCGCAGGAGCTTTGCCGAGGGGCTTTTGTACACTTCGGCCGCTTATGGAATAGGCGAAGCGATCAGTCTTAAAGCGGCGGCAAGCGAGGCCGGGCAGAGCATAGCCGATTACGTGTTTTCCGGCATCGAACCCGCGTTCACCATGGCGGCGGATTCCCTCGCCAAAAGCACGGACCCGGCGGCGCAGATATACATGGCTTACGCCCAAAGGCTCATGGACGGCATAGCTGAATTTTTTAGGCTTTGTGTCCCATCGGCCCTGATAATCTCGTCTCTCATCGCCGGATACGTGGTAATGTGGCTCATTTCGCGCACCTTGCGGGGCAGCGTTCTCGACAACGGGCACCGCTTTTCCGAGATAAGGCTCGGTATACCCTCCCTTATTTTCGGGGCGGTGATGCTGGGGCTCGTCTTTATTCCTCAATCCGCTGTCCGAACCGTAGGCATGAACGGATTTATGGTGTTCCTGTTCCTATCCTTCTGCGCGGGCATGAGCCTGACGGACTTTTTGCTTGGAATGAAAATAAAAAACGAATCCACGCGAATACTCGTCCACGGCCTGCTGTTTTTGGGCGGGACCTTTGTGATGATGCTGTTCCCTCTGGCAAATATATTTATCATATATATAATCATGGGCGTTGTTGACTGCTTCGCCTCGTTCAGAAAGAGGGTGACTACCAGGCCATGAAAAAATCCAACAAATACTTTAGCTCCCTTGCAAAAAGTTCGGCCTACATTTATGTGGCGCTGGTAATAATAATTGCGTTCTTTACCATAAGGGAGAGCCTTTACGCCGGCATCGCCCTCATTATCTGCTCTGTGGTCATGCTGATGCACCTGTTTTTGGAACGCCACAGCCGTATGCAGAAGATGAAAAAATACTTCGACCAACTGAGCGGCGAGGCAATGGCCCAGAGCAGCCAGCTCATGTTCAACATTCCCGACCCCATTGCCGGGGTGAAGATAGACGGCGCCTTCGCCTGGTACAACAACCCGTTCCACGAGGCCTTTTACCGCAGCGACTTTGGCCGCAAGCTGTGCGAGATATTCCCGGACGTACACGTGCGCGATATAATTGCCGATGGCGGCAAGCATCCCATAAACGTCAGCTACAACGGCATGGAATACCGCATAATACCGACCATAATCAACGATACCGACCCGGAAAAGCCGGCCCTGATACTATATTTTGAAAACGTTACCGACGTGAACCGCCTCCACCAGCTTGCGATAGACGCCCAGCCAGTGGTAATGAACATCACCATCGACAATTACGGCGAAACTATTGCCGACGCCGGAGAAAACGAGCAATTAGAGCTGACGGCCTCCGTTGACCGCGCGCTGATAGGCTGGGCCAATTTGATGGGCGGCCTTATCCGCAAATTGGAAAGGGATCGTTATGTTGCGGTTTTCTCTAACGAGGCCTTTGAAAAAATAAAAGAAGATAAGTTTTCCGTCCTGTCTGACGTAAAAAACGTCAGCCTTGTGTCCATGGCTCCGCCCACGATTAGCATAGGCGTAGGCCTTGGCGGCGACACCATTGCCGACTGCGACAACTACGCGCGCATGGCGCTGGATATGGCGCTGGGCAGGGGCGGCGATCAGGCCGCCGTATGCGACAGCGGCAAGTTCAGCTATTTCGGCGGCAGCGCAAAGGATGTGGAAAAGCGCACCCGTGTCAAGGCCAGAGTTATGGCTACGGCGCTGAGGGAGCATATCCTCTCGTCGAGCAACGTGATAATAATGGGCCACCGTGAAGCGGACGCCGACGCCGTGGGCGCGGCTATAGGCCTGGCCTGCGTAGCTTCCCATCTGGACAGAGACGCCAAGATACTTCTTAACACAACGGACACGGCCGTGCTTTCCCTTGTGGAAAACATCAACCGCAATCACTACCATGACGGCCTGTTTGTTGGCCGCACTCAGGTGCGGGACTATATTGCCGACAGCACGCTGCTCATAATCTGCGACACTCACCGCCCCTCACTTACGGAGATGCCGGAGCTGCTCGACCTCATAAAGCACAAAGCAATGCTGGATCACCACCGCAAAAGCGAGAGCTTCATTGAGGACTGCGACCTGGTTTATCACGAGCCCGCCGCCTCCTCCACCTGCGAAATGGTCACGGAGATACTCATGTACACCGACGGTGGGCTGAGCCTGTCTACCATTGACGCTACCGCTCTTTACGCCGGAATCGTGCTCGACACCAAAAATTTTGTGCTCAAAACCGGCGCCCGCACCTTTGAAGCCGCGGCTTATCTGCGCAACGCCGGTGTTGACACCGTAAAAGTTAAGCAGTTTTTCCGGGAAAGTCCCGAATCCTATCGGATAAGGAACGACCTTATCTCCGCGGCTGAAATCGACGAACACGGAGTATGCGTTTCGATAAGCGACGAAGAGATACCCCAGAGCGTCGCCGCGCAGGCGGCTGACTCCATGCTTGACATCGAGGGCGTGAGAGCGTCGTTTGTGGTGTTCAGAGACGGCGACGGCGTGAGGATAAGCGGCCGGAGCCTGGGCGAAATAAACGTCCAGCTCATCGCCGAATATATGGGCGGCGGCGGCCACGCAATGGCGGCGGCGGCTCAGCTTGGGCGCACCTCGGTCCGCGACGGAGCGGCAAGGCTCCGCGAGGCCATAGACGAATATTGTAAGTAATTGAAAGGACAGGTAAACAGATATGAAAGTTGTATTATTAGCTGACGTAAAAGGTCATGGCAAAAAGGGAGATTTAGTTGAGGCCAGCGACGGCTATGCCCGCAATTATCTGCTGCCCAGGGGTCTGGCCAAAGAGGCCACCAAGGGCATACTTAACGAGCTAAAGGGCAAAAACGACGCCGCGGCTTATCACCGCGAGCAGGAGCGCAAAGCCGCAATGGAGGCCAAGGCCGTGCTTGAAAGCGGCAAGGTCGTTATCCCGGCACGGGCGGGCGAGGGCGGCAAGCTCTTCGGCAAAATAACCTCGCAAGACGTGGCCGAAGCCATAAAAATGCAGCTCCATCAGGTAGTGGACAAGAAAAAAATCGTTCTGCCCGACGGCATCAAGGCCATTGGCGACAAGACCGTAGAGGTAAAGCTGTACCCCGAAATCTCGGCCAAGGTCACCGTCACGGTTGTTTCCGAATAACGCCAATCCACGGTGAAAAGACGGCGTTGCCGTATTCACTGCGGCGTCACCTTTCACTTAAAATATAAAACTCCAATTCACTGGAGGCGAGCAAATTGGATTCTCCCATAGGCATAAATATGCCCTATAATCTTGAGGCCGAGCAGGCCGTGCTGGCAAGCGCACTGCTCAGCGAGGACGCGCTCAGCGCCGTAATGGAATCACTTATTGAGGACGACTTCTATATCAGCGCTCACCGGGCGGTTTTCAACGCCATAAGCGGTCTGTTTTCAACCGGCAGGCCCGTTGATTTGGTGACGGTCTCCGGCGAGCTGGGCGAAAAGCTGGATTCCATCGGCGGCATAAGCTACCTCACCAAGATAATGCAGGGCATTTACACCACTGAAAATCTCAGGCACTACATCGACATAGTCCGCTCCAAGACCCTGCTGCGCCGCCTCATAAGCGCCAGCAGCGAGATAATGGACATGGCCGCCAAGGACGAGGAGGAAGCCGAGCTGATACTTGACCAAAGCGAGCGGCTCATCTTTGAAATAAGTGAGAAGCGCGGCGCAAAGGGCTTTTATCACATTGGCGAGGTCGTTAAGAGCGCCATGGCCATATTAGAGGAACTCAAACGGCGCAGCGGCAAGATAACCGGCATACCTACGGGCTTTTCGGGCCTGGATGGCTATACCGCCGGCCTCCAGAACAGCGATTTGATAATCGTTGCGGCCCGTCCCGGCGTCGGCAAGACCAGCCTCGCCCTGAACATTGTTGAAAACGCCGCCATACAAAGCAAGGCTACGGCCGCTGTCTTTTCGCTGGAAATGAGCAAGGAACAGTTGGTTAACCGCGTGCTTTCCAGCGAAGCCTTAGTCGAACTGTCCAAGCTCCGCGTGGGCGACATTGGCCCCGACGAAATGACAAGGCTGGCCCACGCCCTTAAAGACGTGGTCACCGCCCCGGTATATATTGACGACACCCCCGGCATAACCGTATCGGAAATACGGGCCAAGTGCCGCCGTCTGAAAATGGAAAAAGGGCTTGGGCTGGTAGTTATCGACTATCTTCAGCTCATGCAGAGCGGCCGCAGGGACGGCAACCGCGCCAACGAGGTGGCTGAAATATCCCGGTCGCTGAAAATCATGGCCAAGGAGCTGAACGTCCCGGTAATAACTCTGTCGCAGCTAAACCGCGC